>CAZAWS010000007.1:0-19433 GCA_964488755.1 uncultured Anaerolineaceae bacterium
TCGCCATTCGTGAAGGCGGTCTCACCGTCGGCGCAGGCGTTATCACCAAATTGCTTAACTAATCAGGTATTTCATTATGGCTAAACAGAAAATCCGTATCCGCCTTAAGGCTTATGACCATCGCGTTCTTGACCAATCCGCAAAACGGATTGTAGACACTGCCGAGCGAAGTGGTGCCCATGTTGTTGGACCAGTACCCTTGCCAACAAAGAAAGAAAGGTTTACAATACGCCGCTCGACTTTCATTGACAAAGATTCTCACGAGCACTTTGAGATCCGTACGCATAATCGTTTGATTGATGTTTTGGATCCTGAATCGAAAACGATTGATATGCTAATGCGGCTCAACCTTCCCGCAGGTGTGGATATCGAGATTAAAATTTAGTCTCTTGTAATTTGAAACTATAGCAATAATGCACACTGCTTTACTGGTTCAAAAAACAAAACCAGTAAGGTAGGTGCGCGTAAGACGGTGTGGTAAGAGTTTTGTTGTGAGCAGATCAAAAATAAAGACTCTGTAGCAAAAAAGCTAACTGCGACACTCAGGAGATGATGTAGCCAAGCCCGGCTGTCAGTCTTATTAATTTATTAAGGAGAACCACAAAATGTTGAAAGGGCTAATAGGCAAGAAAATTGGAATGACCCAAATCTTTGACGAGAGCGGCGTAGCATTGCCGATCACCGTCATTGAAGCGGGTCCTTGTTATGTTACACAGGTGCGTAACCCAGAAAGAGATGGGTACTCAGCTGTGCAACTTGGCTTTAATGAGGTGCATCCAAAAAAACTCACAGGTGGACAGCTTGGGCATCTCAAGTCTAATGATTTACCCCCTTTACGCTACTTGCGTGAATTCCGTACAAAATCCCCAGAAGTTAAAGTTGGCGAAAAACTCACAGTTGAAGAGTTTGAACTTGGCGAACGTGTTGATATTACCGGCATTAGCAAAGGCAAAGGCTTTCAAGGTGCTGTGAAACGTTACGGCTTTAAGGGCGGACCCAAAACACACGGTCAATCAGATCGCCATCGTGCACCCGGTTCGGCTGGTGCTGGCACTACTCCCGGTCGCGTATATAAAGGGAAGAAAATGCCTGGCCACATGGGCAGTGTTCGTGTCACATCTCAAGGTCTGAAAGTTGTCCTTGTGGACGCAGAGCGAAACCTAATTGGCGTAAGAGGATCTGTTCCCGGCGGTAAAGGCGGGATTGTTATCGTTAACGGCGCGCGTAAGCAGTAGCTGTAGGGTATTGGAGCAAATATCATGAAAGTAGATGTAATAAATATCGCAGGCGAAAAACTTCGTGAGGTAGATTTACCCGCCGAAGTCTTTGAAGCCCCGATAAATGTAGATTTGATGCACCAAGCCTATGTTCGGCAAATGGCGAACGCACGCTTAGGGACGCATAAAACCAAAAGCCGAGGCGAAGTCTCTGGCGGCGGTCGTAAGCCGTGGAAGCAAAAAGGTACAGGTCGCGCCCGTCAGGGTACAACCCGCGCCCCTCAATGGGTAGGTGGTGGTAGAGTTCATACCCCTCGCCCCCGCAGCTACGAAAAGAAAATGCCAAAGAAAATGCGCCAAGCCGCACTTCGCTCGGTGCTTTCTGTAAAAGCAGCAGAATCTGAAATAGTTCTCGTAGAAGATTTTCTTATAGAAGAGCCTAAAACCAGCATAATGACAGAAGTTTTAGATAAATGGGTGGGGGACTCAAGTGCACTTCTTCTTTTGGCTGAAAAAGATAAAGAATACGATGTAGCCATGCGCTCATCGGATAATATCTCAAACGCTAAAGTTTTATTGGCAGGTTATCTTAATGTCCGCGATATTTTGGGATTTGATAAACTGATTATTTCAATGAAGACTTTAGATGCGCTAACAGCGCATTTAGGATAGGAGGCAACGATGAGTTCCATATATGATGTGCTTCGTCGCCCGGTGGTTACTGAAAAAAGTAATTATCAAATGAGCGAGTTGAATCAATACACATTTGTTGTTAGTAATGAGGCAACCAAAACAATGGTGAAAGAAGCCGTTGAAACCATTTTTGACGTAGATGTAGTGCGTGTAAACATCATAAAAACTGCGGCGAAGCGCACTGTTCAAGCTCGTAGCAGGCGTATGGCTGTGCGTAAATCTGGCGTCAAGAAAGCAATTATTACGCTAATTGATGGCGATTCGCTCCCAATTTTTGAAGGTGTACAGTAATGGCTGTCAAAAAATATAAACCAACGACACCCGGTCAGCGTGGTATGACGGGGTATACGTTTGAAGAAATCACAAAAACGACTCCTGAGCGTTCCTTAATTATTCCATTGCGTAAAACTGGTGGACGTAATGCTCATGGACGTGTAACTGTTCGTCATCGTGGTGGTGGGCACCGTAGATTTATCCGTATTGTAGATTTCAAACGTGATAAATTAGGTGTGCCTGCACGCGTGGCGGCTATAGAATACGACCCCAATCGCACAGCGCGTTTAGCGTTGCTTTTTTATGCCGACGGTGCAAAACGATATATCATTGCTCCGCTAGGTTTAAAAGTTGGCGAAACAATTGTCTCTGGTCCCGAAGTAGAAATCAGGACAGGAAACGCATTGCCCATTGCTAATATCCCTGTTGGCACAATGGTTCACAATGTAGAAATGAAAGAAGGCAAAGGCGCACAAATGGTTCGCTCGGCGGGTGCTTCAGCACAAGTTTTAGCGAAAGAAGGCGACTATGCTCAAATCCGTTTACCTTCAGGCGAAGTTCGCTTAATTCGTCAGGGATGTTATGCAACCATTGGGCAAGTTGGCAACGTGGACCATAGTAACATCAAGCTCGGTAAAGCTGGGCGCAAGCGCCACATGGGCATTCGACCCACCGTTCGTGGCTCTGCCATGAACCCCAACGATCACCCTCATGGTGGTGGTGAAGGTCGCCAACCCATTGGTATGCCAAGTCCGAAAAGCCCTTGGGGGCAGAAGACTTTAGGCAAAAAGACTCGCCGCAACAAAGATACAGACAAGTATATTGTTCGTCGTCGTGGTCAGAAGCGGAAATAAGCGAGGATATAAAATATGTCACGTTCATTAAAAAAGGGACCATTCATTGATCCCAAACTACTCGTAAAAATTGATGCCATGAACAAAAAGGGCGATAAGAAAGTCATTCGCACTTGGAGCAGGGCAAGCGTAATCTTCCCGCAGATGGTTGGGCATACAATTGCCGTTCACGATGGGCGTCGTCATGTCCCCATCTATATTACCGAAAACATGGTTGGTCACCGTTTGGGCGAATTTGCCCCCACGCGCACCTTCCGCGGTCATATTCTCAAGTAGGAGTTTTCTAATAATGACAACTCAAGATATACGCGCAAAATTGAGCAACCACTCAGTATCTGCCCAAAAGGCACGCCTCGTTATTGATTTAATTCGTGGCAAAGATGCAGTAGAGGCACTCGAAATGTTGCGCTTTATACAAAAACGCTCGGCAGACCCCGTACGTAAATTATTGGTCTCTGCTGTAGCTAATGCCGAAGAAAACTTTGGGCTGAATCGGGATGATCTCTACGTTGCCAAAGTTTATGCAGATGAAGCCCCCACCCGTAAATGGAGACGCTTCGGTGCGCGAGGGCGATTTAAACCGCTGTTGCGCCGCGCTTCGCATGTGACTATCATCTTGCGTGAGCGAGAAGCATAAGAAAAGGAGAGATTGGTTCTTATAAATTTTGTGGATTTTAAACCGCAACGAACGTGATTTGAACTTGCTTGCTGAACCCCAACATTTGTCTGACGTGAACATCGCACCACTACACACGTTTACGTCCACAAAAATGTTGACCGAAGGCAGTCAAGTAAAAATCGAGAGCGTTTCGAGCACTTCATCCCCTAAAAAGAACCATCCCAAAAGGACGTAAAGGAGATATTATGGGTCGTAAAGTTCATCCCGTTGGATTTCGCCTAAAGATTACACATCCATGGAAAGCTCGTTGGTTTGCAAAAGGGTCACAGTATCGTGATTTATTGCAACAAGATATTGCTATTCGTAGCTTATTGATGGGTGTTTCTGCTAAAGGTGGCTCGGCTACCTTAAGAAAAGTTGGTGAGCTTCGAAAAGGCTTGGAAGAATCTGTACTTACAGAGCGTGCAGGTATTTCAAATATCGAAATCGAACGTTTTCCCGGTAAGGTGAAGGTTTCTATTCATACAGCCAAGCCTGGTGTGCTCATTGGGCGCAAAGGCGCAAGTGTGAAGAAAATTCGCAAAGCCTTAGAGGAATTAGTAGGGCAAAAAGTTGATTTAGACGTAAAAGAAATCAAATCGCCCGATACCGATGCTTATTTGATTGCGGTTAATATTGCAGACCAATTAACTCGCCGTATTGCTTATCGCCGTGCTATGCAACGTGCGATGCAAAATGCAATGCGACAGGGTGCCGAAGGTGTAAAAATTGAAGTTTCGGGTCGTTTGAGCGGTGCTGAAATGGCACGACGTGTGTGGATGCGCGATGGACGTGTGCCTCTACAAACTTTAAGAGCCGATCTTGACTTTGCTATTTCTAAGGCAGTTACTGCTTACGGAGTGGTTGGTGTCAAAGTTTGGGTTTATAAAGGCGAAAAACTGCCGCAAGTAGAAGAGAAGGCTGAAGCAACCAAAGGCGTCTACGTTAGTAAGTAGGCTCCCTGCTAAAGTTCTCTAAGGAAAGAGGTTATTTTTATGTTGATGCCAAAACGATTTAAGTGGCGTAAACAAATGCGTGGACGAATGCGTGGTAAAGCACTGCGCGGTGCTGAGGTCAATTTTGGCGACTATGGCATTCAAGCTTTAGAGCCGGGCTGGATTTCAGCTCGACAAATTGAAGCCGCTCGTCGTGCAATTGTGCGCTCTATGAAACGCCGTGGAAAAGTGTGGATTCGTATTTTTCCTGATAAACCTTATACAAAGCGTGCCGCAGAATCCCGTATGGGTAAAGGCAAAGGGGCAGTGGAGTATTATGTTGCGGTTGTAAAACCTGGACGCATTATGTTTGAAATTGGCGGTCTTCCAGATGATGTGGCTGTAAAAGCTTTGAAGCTGGCGCAGTATAAACTATCAATCAAAACCAAGATTGTTTCTAGCAATATAGGAGATGAATAGACATGAATGCGACTGAATTGCGCCAATTGTCTGTTGGCGAGATTGAAGATAAGTTATTGGATGCTCGTGAAGAGTTGATGAAATTTCGTTTTCAGCAGGTAACAGGTCAATTAACAGATACTAGCCAAATGCGTTTCGTGCGCCGTGACATTGCTCGTATGAGTACTATCATTAAAGAACTCGAAGCCGAGACTGAACTGGAAGGTGAAGCATGAACGAACGCCGTAGAATGACTGGTTTTGTAACCAGCGATAAAATGATGAAAACCGTAACGGTTGAAATTACGCGAACTTATAGACACCCTCTATATCGCAAGGTTGTTCATAGTAGCAAACGCGTTAAAGCTCATGATGAGTTAGCATGCAATATCGGCGATGAGGTTCGTATTGTTGAGAGCCGTCCGATATCTAAGACTAAACGCTGGGTTGTTGAAGAGGTTATCAAACGCGAAAAACACACTGCTGATGCAGGTGTAGAGAGTTTGAGCGGCGTAACTGCAGGAGATGTGACCGATGATACAAACTGAATCACGTTTGAAGATTGCAGATAATACAGGCGCACGCGAGATTTTGGTGATCAACGTGATGGGGGGCTCGGTTGTCAAATATGGTGGTATTGGTGATGTTGTCACTGCTACAGTGAAGGTAGCTTCGCCTCAAGGCTCAGTAAAAAAGAGTGAGATAGTGAAGGCAGTAATTGTACGCACATCTAAAGAGTGGCGACGTGATGACGGATCTCGTATTCGTTTTGATGATAATGCTGCAGTGATTTTAGATGGCGATAGCAAAAACCCCAAAGGGAGTCGTATTTTTGGTCCTGTGGCTCGCGAATTGCGAGAACATGGGTACACAAAAATCGTTTCCTTAGCCCCGGAAGCACTGTAGGATTTTAGGAGCAAAATTATGAAGAATAAAATCCGTAAAGGTGATACCGTAGAAATTATTAGCGGTCGCTTTGAAGATAAAGGAAGGCGTGGCGAGGTGATTAACGTCATCCCTAAAAAAGACCGCGTTGTTGTACAAGGCATTAACCTGCGCACTAAACACCAAGCTCAGGTGCAATCACAGGGGCGTACCATTAACCCGGGGTTGATAAAATTTGAAGGACCCATGCACATCTCTAATGTGATGTTGGTTTGCCCCAAATGTAATCAACCCACACGCATTGCGATTCAACGTGATGCGGATGGTGCTTACCGAGTTTGTAAAAAATGCGAAGCAATTATTGAATAGGGTATTGATTATGAATAAAATGAAAAAGTTTTATATCGAAGAAGCGGTACCCTCGTTGACAAAAGAGTTTGGTTATACGAGCGTAATGCAAGTGCCTGGTATCGAAAAGATAGTTGTCAATATCGGCTTGGGTGAAGCAAAAGAAAATCCTAAGGTGATCGAAGCCGCGGTTAACGATATCATGACGATAACGGGACAAAGACCCGTTCTAACAAAGTCTCGTAAAAATATCGCAAACTTTAAGTTGCGTGCTGATATTGTAATTGGCGCAAAAGTGACCTTGCGCGGCGAGAAGATGTGGGCTTTTGCAGACCGTTTAATCAATGTCGCCCTCCCACGTGTCCGTGATTTTCGTGGCATTTCACCTAACTCCTTTGATGGACGAGGTAACTATACCTTGGGTCTTAAAGACCAATTGATTTGGCCCGAGATTGATTATGACAAAATAGACAAAATGCGTGGTATGGAAGTTACCATTGTTACCACTGCAGAGAATGATGACCAAGCACGTTCATTACTGACCTTGCTTGGAATGCCCTTCAAAAAGGAAGCGTAATTATGGCAAAAAAATGTATGCAGTATCGTGATATGCGCCGCAAATACCCAACCCGTGTTCGTAACCGCTGTCAACGCTGTGGTCGTCCGCGTGGTTATATTCGGCGCTTTGGTTTATGTCGAATTTGTTTCCGTGAGTTAGCGTTAGAAGGGAAGATTCCTGGCGTTACCAAAGCTTCTTGGTAGTCGGGTAAAGGTGAAATTATGAGTTTTTCTGATCCTATTGCTGATATGCTGACCCGAATCCGTAACGCGGTTATGGTAGGTCAAGCAACTGTTGCCATGCCTAGCTCCAAGATGAAGATAGAAATAGCTAACATTCTTAAGAATGAAGGCTTCTTGGAAAAGGTTGAAGTCGTAGATGGAACACGACCCAATCAACCTGTGCTTCGTATGCGCGTAAAATATGTGGGTAAACGTCGCGAACGCCAATCGGTTTTAACCGGTTTGGAGCGAGTGAGCCGCCCTGGTCGCCGTGTTTATACCAAGAAAAATGACATCCCTTGGGTGCTTTCTGGTATCGGCATTGCTATCTTGTCTACTTCTCAGGGAGTTATGACAGGGCAAAGTGCTCGTTCGCTTGGTGTTGGTGGCGAACTCCTCTGTAAGATTTGGTAGTCGGAGGTTATAAATAATGTCTCGTATTGGACGTTTACCTGTAGACATCCCCGCGGATGTACAGGTTGATATTAAAGGGTCTTTTGTCAAAGTAAAAGGCAAAAAAGGCGAAATGCAGCGGCAGTTTTCATATTTGATGGAAATCGCTCAAGAAGATGGACAGGTTGTTGTCAAAAGAAAATCTGACCATCCGACTGAGCGGGCTTTGCATGGCACGACACGTGCTTTAATCGCAAATATGGTGGAAGGTGTTAACACTGGCTTCGAGAAAACTCTCGAATTACAAGGTGTTGGTTATCGAGCCGAAATGAAAGGCAAAGACCTTATTTTAAATGTAGGCTATTCACATCCAGTGAAAATTACTCCTGTGGACGGCATCAGTTTTGAAGCAGATCCTAAAACCAAACAGGTTAAGGTTATAGGCATCGACAAGGAAGTTGTAGGCAAGATAGCCTCTGAAATCCGTGCTGTTCGTCCACCTGAGCCATATCATGGTAAAGGAATTCGCTATTTTGGTGAACATGTCCGCCGTAAAGCTGGCAAAGCCGCCGCGAAAGGATTATAAATTATGGCTAAAAATCGTTCTAAAGCTCGTATTAGACGACACGTGCGCGTGCGTAAACACATTTCAGGAACGTCAGAACGCCCGCGCTTAAGCGTTTTTCGCAGTCTGTCAGAAATTTATGCTCAAGTCATTGATGATGAAGCAGGTAAAACTCTTGCATCAGCATCTAGCATAGACAAAGAACTGAGTGCAAAGATGAAAGATTTGAAGAAAACAGAGCAAGCTCGCTTAGTTGGTGAAGCTATTGCTGAGCGCGCAAAAGAAGCAGGAATTACCAGCATCGTTTTTGATCGTGGTGGTTTCCGTTATACAGGGCGAGTAAAAGCTCTGGCAGACGCCGCGCGTGAAGGTGGCTTGCAGTTCTAGGACTGAGTGGAGAATACTATGGCAAAATTCGATAAAAAACAGAAGTTTGAAAAAGACGATCTTGATGAACGAATGATCGAGATTGCTCGTGTAGCCAAAGTGGTCAAAGGTGGTCGCCGTTTCCGATTTCGAGCAACCATTGTAGTTGGTGATGGGCGAGGAAAAATTGGGATGGGCATAGGCAAAGCCAATACCGTTCCCGATGCTATCCGCAAAGCATCCGACCGTGCGCGTCGTGATTTACATTTTGTGAATTTGTCGGATACGACTATCTTCCATAAAGCTATTGGGCGCGTTGCTGGTGCAAGAGTTTTATTGAAACCAGCTTCCCCCGGTACAGGAGTTATTGCGGCAGGTGGCGTTCGCGCCGTTTTAGAAGCCGCTGGCGTTAAAGATATTCTAACTAAGTCTTTAGGCAGTAATAACGTGCTTAATGTGGTCAAGGCAACATTTGATGCTCTCGAACAACAAAAATCTCCCGCCGAAGAAGCCGCAAAACGCGGTAAAGACATCAAGGAACTGATTCCCTTCTGGGAACGGAGGTAATTAATCATGGCAAAGAAAACTGCTGAGAAAACATTACGCGTTACTTTGGTAAAAAGCCCGATTGGATATAACAAACGGCAAAAAGCCACTGTTCGCGCGTTAGGATTGCGCCGCATGAACCACACAGTGGAGCATGTGGATAACCCTGCTTTGCGTGGTATGCTTTTCAAAGTTAGCCACCTCATCAAAGTAGAAGAGTAGGATTTTGATATGAAATTACATGAGCTTGCGCCGAACCTTGGTGCTAAGAAAAACAGAAAACGTGTTGGACGTGGTATAGCCGCAGGGCAGGGTAAAACAGCCGGTCGTGGTTATAAAGGGCAAAAATCTCGCTCTGGAAGCGGTGGTGCTTTACATCGTCAGGGTGGTAACGTGCCTTTTTATCGCCGATTACCATTTATGCGCGGTAAAGGGATGCACGTACGTAACCGAATAGAATATAACGAAGTCAACCTCGACCAATTGGCAGATGTATTTAAAGCCGATGACGAAGTGACCCCAGAGAGCTTGCACAATGCTCGTCTTTTACGTGATGTTCGTAATCCCGTTGTATTATTAGGGCGTGGCGAACTAAGCGCAGCTTTTAAGGTGCGCGTGCATCGCGTAAGCAAAGGCGCGCAAGCAAAAATCGAAGCTGTTGGCGGTACTGTAGAGTTGATTAGCTAACTCGTTATAGCACAGGAGACTTTTATATGAAGTCAAAATTGTCTGGTTGGCGTTACCTATGGACATCTATAGATATTCGGCGTAAATTGCTTTATACGCTGGGCTTTTTAGCACTCTATCGAGTAACTGCAAATGTCCCCGTTCCTGGCGTAGATAGTGTCGCATTAGAGGCATTTCGTTCTAGTGGCGCAGGAGGAAGCATGTTCGGCTTTCTCGATCTGTTATCAGGTGGCACGGTATCGCAGTTTTCATTGCTTTCTATGGGCGTTTATCCGTATATTACCGCCCAAATTATTTTGCAATTGCTTACCCCCATCATTCCTGCTTTGCAAAAACGTATGGAAGATGACCCACGCGAAGGGCAAAAATGGATGGAGAAATGGACCTATATTTTAGCTGTTCCCATGGCTATGGTTTCTGCAATAGGTCAGGTTAATATTTTCAATTCATTTGCGACCCAAAACGGCTTAGAACAAGTTATTCCATTTGGCTTCACGGCTGGTCTTGTGCTCCCCTCATTAACAGTTCTTTTCTCAATGACAGCGGGCACCATGTTTGCAATTTGGCTTGGAGAATTGATTTCTGAATATGGAATGCGAAAACAAGGCCTTTCTCTTATCATTTTCTCTGGTATCGTTGTTAGCATGCCCAGCAATCTTGCGCGGATGATGAGCGATGACCAAAATCGCTGGATATTATTAGCAATTACAATTGTTGTTTTGATACTAACCATTTACGCGGTTGTCGTTGTTCAAGAAGGACAACGCAACGTCCCTGTTATGTACCCCGGCCGCCGAATGGGAAATCGCATGTCTATGCCCGTTAAAGGTTCTTTACCTTTGAAAGTTAATATGGCAGGCATGATCCCGCTCATTTTTGCTAGTGCAATTTTGCAGTTCCCTGCAATTGTATCTAGCTATTTTGTAAGTTCGGAAGTCAATTGGGTAGCAAGTTTTGCTCAATCAATACAAAGCACATTTGACGGCACAGGCGGCACATATTGGTTTATTTATTTCATTATGGTGGTTGTCTTCACCTTTTTCTACACCGACGTTCTCTTCGCCCAACAAAATTATGGTGAAAACTTGAAACGCATGGGTGCGCAAATACCAGGTGTTAGTCGTGGCGCACCAACGCAACGCTACCTTACTAAAGTTCAACGCCGTATTACCCTGCCAGGCGCATTATTTCTAGGCTTAGTTGCGGTCTTACCCTACATAATGAAATTTTTCATGCCAATGTCCTCACAAGGATCGGGCTTATTGCTCGTCTCCTCTGCGGGATTGCTCATTGTCGTTGGCGTAGTGCGTGATGTTTTCCAAAGTATCGACGCCGAACTTAAACTGCACGGATACCAAGATTCAATTCTTGTGAAATAGAAGAAAGCCTGAGAGGTCTCACTGCCCTCTTAGGCTTATATAGGATAAAGAGCCTCGGAACTTGTGCGCGACCTCAACTTGAGAGCCTTCGGTTAGCATTATGGCGGAGTAGGCAGTATCCCGCTTACCTGAGGAAGAAGTTTGGGCACAGCACTCAAGCCCAAAACGAGCACGAAGCGGTGCTTTAGAATCCGCAATTGCCTGTAAAAAGAATCACTCTATCAATTAGTATAAGGAGTCTGATTTTATGCCCACGTACATCGTTTTGCTCGGTGCCCCTGGAGTTGGAAAAGGAACTCAAGCAGATATATTAACTCAGAAAACTGGTTTGGTACATATTTCATCAGGTGATCTTTTTAGAGAGCATATAAAAAACAAAACAGAGCTAGGCATTTTAGCTGAAAGTTTTATGTCAAAAGGTGAGTTGGTACCAGATGACGTGACGATTGCTATGTTAGAAGAACGTCTATCGCAGGCAGATTGCGAAAAAGGTGCACTTTTAGATGGCTTTCCGAGAACGCCAACGCAAGCAGATGCGCTATCGGTTATGCTAAATGAGAAGGGTACGAGCTTAAGCATTGTTCCGTATATAACCGCCTCAGATGAGGTGCTTATCAAACGCCTTTCTGGGCGTTGGACTTGCCGAGTTGGAGGGCATGTTTACCATACGCTCTTTAGCCCTCCTCGAAAGGAAGGTGTTTGCGATTTGTGTGGAGGCGAACTTTATCAACGTGATGATGATACTGTTGAGACGGTAAAAAAACGACTTGCAATTTATAAAAAGCAAACCTCACCGCTGATTGCATATTATCATGAGCAAGGTAAATTGGTTGAAATACAAGGCGATCAACCTATTGAAGATGTAACAAAAGAGTTGCTCAGAGCCTTAGAGAGATAATTATGAATTGGGCGAGAAGAGAAATACATATTAAAAATCCTGCTGAAATTGAAATAATGCGCGAAGCAGGGCGCATTAACGCTACAGTTCATGCAACTGTGCGAGAAATGATGGAACCAGGTGTAACCACAGCCGAACTCAATGCAGTTGCAGAGGAAGTGCTGAGGAAACACAATGCTACCTCACCTTTTAAAAACTACCCCGGTCCGTACCCCTTTCCGGCATCTATTACGGTGTGCATTAATGAAGAATTGGTACATGGAATACCGAGTAGTAAAAGAAAATTGAAAGAAGGCGATGTAGTTTCAGTTGATTGCGGTACATTCTTTGGCGGCTTTGTAGCTGATTCTGCTTTTTCAACGGGGGTTGGAAAACTTTCGAAGAAAGCGCAGAGATTGGTTGACGTGACTGAAGGTGCGTTGATGGCAGGCATTGATAAGATGCGACCAGGGAATAGAACAGGTGATGTTTCTGCCGCAATCCAAAAATATATTGAAAGTCGTGGCTTTTATCTCACTAGAGAGTATACAGGTCATGGAGTAGGACGAAAAATGCACGAGGCACCACAGGTGCCAAATTATGGCATAGCGGGGCGCGGTCTAGTTCTTCGTCCTGGGGTCACTATCGCCCTAGAACCGATGGTACTTGTTGGTACAGCGCAGACGAAAACTCTCGCTGATCAATGGACAGTAATTTCTGCTGATAGGTCATTGACGGCACACCATGAACATACAATTGCCGTAACCGAAGGAAAACCTCTAATCCTGACTGTCCTTTGACCGAAAGTAAGGAAACTGTAAAGTTAAATAAGCTAGATACTAGACGGAACGGAAGTCAGCGAGTATAATGCAGTGTTTTGGCTAAGCTGTGTTCCAGTTCTAAAGTAGGAGATGTTATTATGAAAGTGTCACCATCAGTTCGCAAGCGTTGTGCGAAATGCAAAATCGTTCGCCGCAAAGGCAAATTGTACGTTATTTGCGAAAATCCTAAACATAAACAACGACAAGGTTAGAAAATATTATGGCAAGAATCGAAGGTGTTGATCTTCCCCGTAATAAGCGGGTTGAAATTGGCTTGACCTATATCTATGGGATCGGGCGAACGCGTGCAAAGACTATCTTAGCCGCGACTAATGTGAGCCCTGACCAACGTATTCAAGATTTATCTGAAGGCGATTTAGCTCTATTGCGTGAGTTTATCAATAAGAATTATACGCTTGAGGGTGATCTTCGCCGTCAAAGGCAGATGAGTATTAAGCGATTGGTCGAAATCGGTTGCTATCGTGGTCTTCGTCACCGCCGCGGGCTGCCTGTCCGTGGACAACGCACGCGTACAAACGCGCGCACTCGCAAAGGTCCCAAAAAGACAGTTGCTGGTCGTGGTCGTCGTCGTGGCGCAACTAAATAATTTAGCGAGGAATTATGGCTAAAGCAAAAAAAACACAAAAACGCCGTGGTGGTAAGAAGACGAAACGCACATTGTCTAAAGGGCAAGTGCATATCATGGCTTCTTTTAACAATACGATTGTCACGGTGACTGATCTACAAGGAAATACCGTTGCTTGGGGAAGCGCAGGCTCTGTAGGCTTTAAAGGATCTCGTAAGAGCACGCCTTTTGCCGCTCGCTTGGCTTCAGAACAAGCTGGTAAAGCGGCTCAACAATTTGGTATTCAGGAAGTTGATATTTTTGTCAAAGGTCCTGGACCTGGTCGAGAAAACGCAATCCGTGCTATTCAGGCACTAGGGATTAGAGTCCGCTCTATTGCGGATATTACCCCGGTTCCGCATAATGGTTGCCGTCCTCCCAAGAAACGTCGCGTTTAGAAAAAATAAGGAAAGAATAGTATGGCGAAATATATAGGTCCGGTATGTAAATTATGTCGGCGTGAAGGCGAAAAGCTATTTTTGAAAGGAGAACGTTGTTTTTCTCCGAAGTGTTCGTTTGATAAACGCGATTATGCTCCCGGTCAACATGGTCGGAATATGAGCCACAGAAGAAAACGCGAGTCGGATTACGGTAAGCAATTGCGAGCCAAACAGCGCGCCCGTCGGGTTTATGGTGTTTTTGAACGCCAATTTAGCCGATATTATAAAGTTGCTTTGCAGCGTCGTGGACTAACTGGTTTGAACTTGCTTCAAATTCTTGAATCTCGTTTAGATAATGTTGTCTTCCGCATGGGATTTGCCTCCAGCCGATCAGAAGCTCGCTTAATGGTCTCTCATGGTCATTTTATGGTGAACGGTCGCCGCACTAATGTCCCCTCTATGCTTCTTTCAGATGGAGACGAAATTGCCGTGCGCGAAGGTTCTCGTAAAAAGACTTATTTCAAGACCTTGGGCGAAATTGTAGAAAAACGTAATATCCCCGCGTGGCTCGAACGAGATGCAAAAACATTGGCAGGGAAAGTTGGACGTTTGCCAGAGCGAACCGAGATTGATGGTAGCTTAAACGAACAGCTTATTGTTGAGTATTACTCACGCTAATGAAGAAGTTTATCTAAGCAGAGTTTTCTGTTTGGGTAGGGAGAGTGAACCGTGGCAGGTATCACAAATATGGTTATACCAAAGGTTGAGAGAGAGGCTGAATCTCGCAACTATAGCAAGTTTATTATTAGCCCCTTAGAGCAAGGTTACGGTGCTACTATCGGAAACTCAATGAGACGTGCCCTTTTGTCTTCATTGCCCGGTGTTGCAGTGACCTCTATGAGGATTGCCGATGTGTTGCATGAGTTTACAGATATCCCCGGTGTGCGCGAAGATGTTGTGCAAATTATGTTGCAAGTCAAGCAAATTCGCATGAAGTTAGATGGCGTAGACAGCACCCGTATGCACTTAGAAGTGCGTGGTGAGGGTGTTGTTACTGCTGCCGATATTATTGCGCCACCAGAAGTAGAAATTGTTAACCCCGAACTTTATTTGTTCACTGTGGATAATAATACTGCTGAGATGGATGTTGAATTCTCGGTGGAGCGTGGACGGGGTTATTCCCCCGCAGACGAGCGCAGTGGGCACATGTCAATTGGTGAAATGCCAGTAGATGCGTTATTTAGCCCTGTAAAACGAGTAAATTGGGATGTAACCTCTGCACGTGTTGGGCAAAGTGCCAATTATGATAGTTTGATTCTCGAAATTTGGACAGACGGCTCTATTGCTCCAGAAAGAGCTTTGAGTATGTCTGGCAAAGTGCTGATTGAGCATATACGTCATATTGCTGGTGTTAGTGAAGAAACATTGATGGCAGTAGTTGAAGAGGAAGAAGAAGAGGAGGGCATAAACAGTGAAATTGCTGAGACACCTGTAGAAGCTCTCGATCTTTCGGTACGTGTTTTCAACTCTTTGAAGCGCACAGGTATTACTACGGTTGGTGACGTGCTTGATTTGCTGGAAAAAGGTGACCAAGCAATTATGTCCATCCGCAATTTTGGTGAAAAGAGTCTTGATGAATTAGTCCAGAAGATGACAGATAAAGGTTATCTGGACAATGAAGACGATGAAGAAAGTGAAGATAACGCGGAGTAATTAAGATGCGACATCAAATATCAGGAAAGCGATTAAATCGCTCTACAGGCGCACGCAAAGCCTTGCGCCGTACCCTCATCCGTCAGCTTTTTGAGCATGAACGGATTAAAACAACAAAAGCAAAAGCTCAAGCTATTCGTGGCGAAGCTGAAAAAATGATTACTATTGCTCGCAATAGCATTGATGCTGATGATGCACAAAAAGTGCACGCACGCCGTTTGGTAGCAAAAAAATTGGGAACAAATAAAGATTTACCCAAACTCTTTGATGAGATTGCTCCCCGCTTTGTTGACCGCCCCGGTGGCTACACTCGCACCTTAAAACTCGGTCCTCGCAAAGGCGATGCGGCTGAAATGGTGCTAATTGAATTAGTAGAAGAATAAAGACAGTAGACTAGTGGATTGAGAATCAGCAAGTCAGTTTTCCTGATTGTCTGATTCCTAATTTACTAATCCATTGATTTACTGAAAGAATGGCACGTTACCAGATTATTCTTGCTTATGACGGTACCGAACTTTTTGGTAGTCAACGGCAGGCAAAAGTCCGAACTGTGCAGGGCGATTTTGAGAATGCTTTGCATAGAATAGGATGGCGAGACAGCTCCGTTCTCATGGCTGGACGCACCGATGCAGGTGTCCACGCTTCTGGGCAGGTGGTTGCTTTCGATTTTGATTGGAAGCATAGCCTCACCGATTTGAGAAATGCGCTAAACGCCACTTTGCCAGCAGAGTTGGCTGTAAGCTCGGTCAAAATTGCACCGGATGATTTTCATCCGCGTTTCAATGCGACTGCTCGCTTATACCGTTATCGTATTTTTTGCCAAAAAACACGCAACCCGCTACGCGAACGATTTGCTTGGCGTGTTGACCCCGCGTTAGATGGCGATATACTCCATAAACTTGCAGAAATGCTCCCCGGAAAACATGATTTTTCCGCCTTCGGCTCCCCCCCCCGTCCCGGAGGCAGTACAGAGCGTCACTTGATGCGAGCGAGCTGGACAAAGCAAGCTGATGAATGGATTTTTGAAGTGCAGGCAAATGCCTTTCTCTATCACATGGTGCGAAAATTGGTGCATACACAGGTCGTGATTGCCCAGCACAAAGTATCAGTTGAGAAATTTGCTCAATCTTTAGCCAACCAAGTTGAAATCACGAGCGGAATCGCTCCTCCCAATGGTTTGACGCTGGTTGAAGTATTCTATTCCGATAATCTAAAATTTATATCTAAAAAATAATGTTTAAAGTCCGATGTCTAACGTCTGACGTCAAAAATGGAGAGACGAAGTGTACAAAACTTATTATCCGAAAAAAGCTGAAATAGAGCGCGATTGGTATGTAGTTGATGCTAATGGTGAGAATTTAGGTCGTTTAGCGACCCAAATTGCTACTGTTTTACTCGGCAAACACAAACCCACCTATACGCCAGGCGTAGAAATGGGTGACAATGTAATTGTAACCAACGCTGGTGGCATTACTGTAACTGGCACGCGCACCAACTCTAAGTTGGATACGAAAAAATACTATAGACACTCTGGTTACCCCGGTGGTTTTAGCGAAAAAACTTTGCGCGAACAACTTGCCACTTTCCCAGATCGTGTTATCCGCTCGGCTGTTTGGGGCATGTTACCCCACAATAAATTGGGCAGAAGCTTACTAAAACGCCTCAAGGTTTATGCAACGGACGAACACCCCCATACCGCGCAAGAACCCAAAAAATTGAGATAGTAGAGGAATTATTATGACTGAACGATATTTTGAAGGAATTGGTCGCCGCAAAGAAAGCACCGCCCGTGTGCGTATTTCAAATGGATCTGGTGCGTTTATTGTCAACGACAAAGACATCGAAGCCTATTTCACCCGCTACGGCGATACAAATACAATCTTGTCTCCCTTTGCAGCAACTGGCGAAAAACGCGACTCTTATGATGTGAGTGTCCATGTCAACGGTGGTGGCGTAACAGGTCAAACTGATGCCGTTTTGCTTGGCTTAGCCCGCGCCCTCATCAAATTCAACCCCGAATGGCAACCCACGCTCCGCAAAGGCGGTTATCTTACCCGTAACCCTTTGGTCAAGGAACGCAAAAAACCAGGTCTCAAAGGCGCACGCAAGGCTCCTACATATACCAAGCGTTAACCTTTTCTTCATACAAAACTCAAAAGCTAATGTTTTTTGCATTAGCTTTTGCGCTTTAAGTTAGCAGGAGACTTAGCAGGTTTTCAAAACCTGACAGGTCTTATTGGAAATCCCATGCTCAAACTTCTCACCACCTTTAACCTAGAAAATGCAGAAAAACTCACCCTCCTCAATGCCAACGAATTAAAAGATGCCCATGTACCGCCCTTTCAGCCTGATTTTCCGACTTTGATATGGGGAACCGCTCCGCTAGATTTGGATGGGATTGTCCGCATTTTGCAGACTACCTACTTGGACTCTCACTCTCTGCGCGTAGCCGCCAAGAGCGGAGCCGTGACTGACCTGACTTTAGGCTCGCTTGCCCTCAATAAACAAACCGCTGAAATAAACGCGATTCTCCTCCCCCCTCTGGAAGCAGGCACTTCCCTTTCATCTTTTCAAGAAATAGTCGCCCATCTCCGTGCCCCAAATGGGTGCCCCTGGGACAAAGAACAGACGCACAAAAGCCTGCGTCCACATCTGCTAGAAGAGTCTTACGAAACCCTCGACGTCATAGATTCAGGTGACTATGCTGGCATGGCAGAAGAATTTGGCGATTTATTATTGCAAATTGTTTTGCACGCTCAGATTGCCACAGAAAATAAAAATTTCAGAATGAGCGACATTATCAAAGGCATTTACGACAAAATTGTCCGCCGACATCCGCACGTTTTTGGGGATCAGGATGTAAATAACGTAGATGAAGTTCTTTCTAATTGGGAAGCCCTTAAAGAAAAAGAACGTAAAGATAATGGGAAATCTGAAAAGGGGATATTAGATGGGGTTTCTCTCTCATTTCCAGCCCTCAATCAATCGCAAGAATATCAAGATCGAGCCGCGCGTGTTGGCTTTGATTGGCCTGTGATAGATGGCGTTCTAGATAAACTCGTTGAAGAGATTGAAGAAATCCGCCAAGCAACAAATGAAGAAGAATTAGCCTCTGAAATAGGCGATCTCTTCTTCGTCATGGTCAATTTTGCCCGCTGGCAAAAGGTGGACGCAGAATCCGCATTACGCGGCGCAAATATCCGCTTCAAGCGCAGATTTAGCTATATAGAGCAATGTGCCAGAGATGGGGCGTTTTCTATGCAAGATATGAGTTTAGATGAAATGGAAGCCTGTTGGGATGAAGCAAAGAAAAATGGTCTGTAGTGCAAAAAAAGACTTCCGAAGTTTTTAAAACTTCGGAAGTCTTTTTTGGGGCGGAGAGAATCAAAAATCCCTTGCAAGAAGTTTGATTTATCGCAAGAGATTTTTGTTAAAAAACTATTTTGCAGTTTGAGTTTCCATATACATGCGTAAAACTGAATTCATGCGAGTTTGATACCCCTTTCCTTGCGACTTAAACCATGCTAATACATCAGGTTCTACTCGCATAGAAATCAGTGTTTTTGTTTTTGGCATACGCAATTCACCCGACTTGAAAAAATTCTTATCCAGAGGGGGAATGTCTGAATAATCTATTTCTTCGTCTGTCATGCGTTCCAACCTATCCCAATCGGTGTGCGAGTTTCTTTTGACTTTTTCAAATTCCATCTTCGTATTGTATATATGTGTTGTAGGAACGTCAAGCGTGCTTCAAGCAAATAACATCTCTTGCCCATTAAAATGACTTTTCTCTAATTTCAACAAGCGTTTCTTGACTGGCAACCCGCCCCCGTACCCAACAAGTTTTCCGTCACTGCCAATAATACGATGACTGGGGATAATAATCCCAATCGCGTTTGCCCCATTTGCATTGGCAACGGCACGCACGGTTTTTCTCATCTTTCTATATCTGAAATCGAGTAGGCAGAGTTTGCCATCAA
>CAZAWS010000008.1:0-18881 GCA_964488755.1 uncultured Anaerolineaceae bacterium
TGAGAAGGTGGCTTTAGCCCCGCAAAAACAGGTATTTTAGTGCGTTTGCCCTGCTTAAAACCAAAGTACTACTTGCATTTAGGGGATGGATAATGTAGAATGTGGTACAAAGTGGTAGTAAGTGGAGGGCGCGCCCTTCTGTAACGCCGGTGGCTCCGGCGTTTGTCTGTTAAATAGGACATAGAACAAATGTTTTTAGGTCAATACCAACACTCACTCGATACAAAAGGACGAATTATCGTCCCCGCTCGCTTTCGCGATGAACTCGCAGAAGGTGGCTTTGTTACGCGTGGTTTTGACCGTTGTCTCATGGTAATGACTTTAGACTATTTTGAACTCGTCTATCAGCGCATTAATGCCATGAATTTAGCCGACCCAGCCACAAGAGAATTGCGCCGTTTATTCTTTGCTAATGCTTATTCTATCACCCCCGATAAAATTGGGCGTATCAATTTAGCCCCCAATTTGCGCGAATTTGCAAAAATAGAATCAGACACTATCGTAGCAGGTCAAGGTGAATACTTTGAAATTTGGCTCCCCGAACTTTGGGAAGCGCAAATGACCTCCCTTGAAAACGAAGAAGCAAACTTTGAAAAATTCTCCACCCTCGACCTCTCAGGAAGCTGAGATGAGCGCGGCGCACCACCCCGTACTTTATAAAGAAATTATCAACGCTTTAGCACCAAAAAATAAAGGTTATTACGTTGATTGCACACTGGGAGCAGGCGGACACGCCCTCGGCATTTTGCAAGCCTCCCAACCAGAAGGAAAGTTGCTGGGCTTCGATCTAGACCCGCAAGCCCTTGCGCTCGCTCGTGAGACCTTGGCTCCTCATGAGCGACGCACCCTTCTTTTTCAACGCTCCTATGCAAAACTGAGCGAAACCCTTCAAGAAATAAAGTGGGCTTTGGTTCACGGCATCGTTCTTGATTTGGGCGTATCTTCCATGCAGTTTGATACCGCCGAACGCGGATTTTCATTTCGGACAGATGCTCCCCTCGATATGCGCTTTGGTACAGACATTGCCGAAAGTGCTGCCGACATCATCAACACCTACAGCGAAGCAGAACTGGCAGAAATAATCTTCCGCTATGGTGAAGAACGTGCCTCAAGGCGAATAGCCAAAGCCATCATAAAAAAACGCCCGATTTACACAACCTTTGAACTTGCAGACCTCATATCTACAGTTATCCCTCGTAGAGGAAAGCGCGTTCATCCCGCCACTCGAACATTTCAAGCACTTCGCATCGCCGTTAACGATGAACTAGGTTCCGTAAAAAGCGTTTTGCCCCAAGCTGTAGAAGCTCTCACCCCCGGTGGGAGATTGGCAGTTATCTCCTTTCACTCATTGGAAGACAGATTGGTAAAACGCTATTTTCGCCATGAAAGCAAGGATTGCATTTGCCCGCCGCGCCAGCCAATTTGTACCTGTGAGCATCGGGCAAGCATTAAAGAACTTTCGCGAAAACCTATTTTGCCCACAGAAGAAGAAATTGGATTAAATCCACGAGCGCGCAGTGCGAAATTGCGAATTGTCGAGAAGCTGTAGGTTTTGGATGTGGCGTTCGCAACGCCCGCGTTTTGGGCTTGAGTGCTGAATCTCAAGCGGGTGTGCGGCGTAAAAGCGAAGACAAAGTGCATTGCATTTTGAAAATGCGTTGCACTTCGGGGTTCAAGGCAAAACGTCCACGCCAAAAAGATGTTGATTTAATGCACGCAAGTTGAAATCACGTTCGCCGCGATGTACTTCATCCTAAAAAAATAATTTAGCCAAAGATCTAACAGGTTTTAAAAACCTGTCAGGTCTCCCATTCAATAAAAAAATGACTAACAAACGCCCTATCTTACAAGCATCTTGGAGAGTTCGCCAACAAAAAATTGGTGCTATTTTGCTTGTGCTTGTGGGGGTGGGTATGGTTGCCGCACTTTATCTTAGTTTGGCTTCACAAGCCACGCTTTTAGGGCGTGAAATTCAATACTTAGAACGAGAAATTAGCGAAACGCGTGAAGAAAGTGCTAATTTGAAAACAGAGTTGGCGCGTTTGCTCTCTTATGAAGCATCTCAAGCACGTAGCGATGAGTTGGGGTTTCGCCCTGCCAAAACGACCGAAGTTCATTATATTCTTGTGCCCGGTTACGATGGTGTTCAGCCTGTAGATTTCTCCACCGATGAAGTTTTAGACACAGATACAAAATTTTTGCCTGTTGAGTATTCTCAATCTCTTTTCGAGTGGGCTAGTATTCAGGTGCGGGGAGGGGATTCGCGATGAGAAAAGCCTTTGCTTGGCGTTCATTTGGTTTGGCGAGTATTTTCGCGATGATTGGCATTGCTATCGTTGTTCAAATGGTGCGAATTCAGCTTAGCACAGAAGCCGCCGAGTTTCGTGAAGAAACTGATCGTTATAAAGGGTGGGTTGAAAATATTTACCCCGCACGAGGCGAGATTTACGATCGCAATGGAAACTTGCTCGCTGGCAATCATAGTGTTTATGAAGTAGGCGTTACTTTGGACAATATCGAAAATGTGCAAAGTGTTGCTTCTATTCTTTCTAGCGTTTTAGATTTGGATTATGTGGATACGCTCGATGCGATTAATAATGTCGATGAAGAGCAAATTTATCTCAGCTTAATAGATTATGTTTCTGCTGAAGAAGTTGCAGAATTGCAACGTATTCAGGGAGATATTGAAGACAGTAGTGTTTCAGGGGAAGTTTACGATAGTCTCGCTGGGGTAAGTTTCAGAGAACATCTTGCTCGCAGTTACCCTGAAAATACGATTGCCTCAAATGTGATTGGTTTCGTGAATCGTTCTGGGCGCGGCTATTTTGGGGTGGAAGAAAAATATAACGATTTACTTGCTGGCGTTCCTGTTCAGATTTGGATACCCGCAGACCCGAACCGTGTGGAGGAAATTCCGCAAGTGCCCGATGGAACAACTTTGATTTTGACCTTAGACAGAGAGCTACAGGCGAGAACTGAAGAAATTCTAGACCAATCTTTATATAACTATGGTGCTCGGGCAGGGACGATTGCGATTATGGATCCGAGAAATGGCGAGATACTTGCTATGGCATCTACGCCGCGTTTAAACCTTAGCAATTACTCGGCGTATGATCAGATTTTTGATAATGTCAGTGAATATAACCGAGCCATTAATATGCCTTACGAACCCGGCTCGGTGATGAAAATCTTAACGATGGCGGCGGCACTTGATGCGGGCGTTGTTACGCCCCAAACAAGCTATACCGATACAGGTGCGTATTCCGTTGGTGGTGCGACCATTAGAAATTGGGACCGAAAATCTTGGGGAAATCAAGATATGACAGGTTGCCTACAACATTCACTTAATGTTTGTTTGGCATGGGTTGCTGTTGAGATGGGCACCGACAATTTTTATAGTTATATGTCTGAGTTTGGGCTTGGGCATCCTACGGGTGTCGATTTAAGTGGCGAAGCAGGTGGCAGACTTAAAGTACCAGGAGACGGAGATTGGTATCCTATTGATTTGGCAACCAATTCTTTTGGGCAAGGGGTTACCGTTACGCCTATCCAAATGATGATGGCGGCATCTGCAATTGCGAACGATGGTGAAATGGTTACGCCACATATTCTTTATGGGATGTTGCGCGATGGTCAGCAATACGATTTTCCGCCCCAAGCAGCGGGAACGCCCATTTCGAAAGAAACGGCAAATACGCTTAATGAAATGCTTGCCAACTCAATTGTAGGAGAAGATGATGCTGCTACTATTCCCGGCTATCGTTTAGCGGGTAAAACAGGCACAGCGCAAATTCCTACCGAATATGGCTGGTACTCATCTGATGAGACCAATGCTTCCTTTATCGGTTGGGGTCCCGTAGATGACCCGCAATTTATGATTTATGTTTGGCTCGAAAGACCAACTGCCTCGATTTGGGCATCAAAAACCGCCGCACCGGTTTTTGCAGAAATTGCCGAAGAAAGTGTGCGTATTTTAGACATCCCGCCCGATATTATTCGGATGCAGTATGCGGCGGGGCAGTAGGAGAGAATGTGCTAAGACTCGCAGACATAATCGAGGCACTCACAGAGTTTCGCCCCTCAGCAACAACTGCTGAAATACCCCTTACGGTTATTGATTCGCGACAAGCAGAAGATGGTGCGCTTTTTATCGCCATCCCCGGCGAAAACGTGGATGGGCACGATTTTCTCTCTGACGCTTTCTCTCGCGGGGCTTCATTTGCACTTATAGAAAAAGAAACTTCTGGTGATTTTGAAGTTTTAGATTTACGAAAAGATTTCTTTTTGCAATCTTCGATGAGTAAAAGCGAAGAAGAAGAAGTTCTCCCTCCGCTCTGCTTGCGGGTAGAGAACACCGTCACAGCCTTACAAGAAATCGCTCGTTTTTGGCGAGCAAAACTTGATTTACGCGTAATTGGCATTACTGGCTCTGTGGGCAAATCCACGACAAAAGAACTTGCCGCTCAAGTACTTAGACAAAAATATAGCACCTTAAAAAATTTTGGTAATCTAAATAATGAGATAGGTCTCCCCCTTACAATTTTAGGGCTACGCACCGACCATGAGCGTGCCATTCTTGAAATGGGATTTTACGTCCCCGGCGAGATTGATTTCCTTTGCCAAATCGCCAAACCCCAAGTTGGCGTAATCACCAATATCGGCACAGTTCACGCAGAGCGAGCTGGTTCACAGGAAGCCATTGCACGTGGAAAAGCAGAATTGGTCAGAGCTTTGCCTCCTGCCCCCGAAGGTGTTGCTATCCTAAATTACGATGATATTTGGGTGCGTGAGATGGCAAAAATGACGGAAGCTCGTGTCTTTTTCTACGGTCTCAGCCATGAAGCTGATTTATGGGCAGATGGAGTAGAAGGGCTTGGCTTAGATGGCATTCGCTTTAGGCTTCATTATAAAAATGAAACTTTGCACGTCCACCTTCCCCTCATTGGGCAACATTCTGTACACACTGCCTTGCGAACTGCCGCAATTTGTCTTGTAGAAGGAATGACTTGGCAAGACATACTCAAGGGGCTTCGTACAGGGCGTGCTCAACTTCGTCTTGTTGCGGTACGGAGCAAATGTGGCGCATTGATATTAGATGACACATATAACGCCTCACCCGCATCAACGCAAGCGGCATTAAATTTATTAGACGAAATGGATGGCAAACATATTGCCGTACTCGGCGATATGCTCGAACTTGGGCAATATGAAAGACAAGGGCACGAAATGATTGGTATGCGTGCCGCCGAAGTCGTCGATATATTACTTACACTTGGCACACGCGCTAAAATTATCGCCAAATCTGCTCGTAATGTAGGCATGCCAGCAAATGCCATTCTTGAATTTGATGAAGCGGATTCGTTAATAACATGGTTAAAAGAAAACTTGACTGCTGAAAATACCGTATTAATCAAAGGCTCACGCGGGTTGCGCATGGATCGCATCACGATGGCATTGGAAATGAAATAATGAGTTCTATGCCTTTTGCTATCAGCCTTGCAGCACTTAGTTTTATGTTAACCGTAATTTGGGGTGCGCCCCTTTTGCGTGTTTTGCATCATTTCAAAATTGGCAAAATTATTCGTGTAGATGAACCAGGCTTTCATCAAGTCAAAATGGGAACGCCCACAATGGGCGGCGTACTCTTCATTTTGCCCGTTGCCCTCATCACGCTTTTGCTCAACGCCGTCAACATTATCGGGATGCAATCTATCGGGCGTTCCATTCTTGTTCCGCTCATCGTCATGTTTGCCTACGCAATTCTTGGTGCATTAGATGACTGGGAAGGCATTCGCGGCAAAAGACGCGGCGATGGAATGCGTGCCAGAACAAAATTTATTATTCAAGTTGTCCTTGCCATCGTGACAGCTTTAGTTTTGAAGTATATGCTCGGTGCTCCTGAGCTAATTATTCCCGGCATACATTTTGTGATGGACATCGGTGTTTTATATGTCCCCATCGCGGCTTTTATCATTATTGGCGCATCCAATGCCGTCAACTTTACAGACGGATTGGATGGATTGGCTGGATTAATCGCCGCGACCGCATTTATCACTTATGGCGGTATTGCCCTCTTACAAGGACAGGTTTTTGTAGGCAGATTTTCCTTTACCATCGTGGGTGCGCTCTTTGGCTTTTTGTGGTTCAACGTGCATCCTGCATCCTTGTTTATGGGTGATACCGGTTCCCTATCTTTGGGTGCGACTTTGGGCGTTGTCGCGTTAATGACGGGACAATGGACAATTTTGCCCCTCATCGCCATTATTCCGCTCAGTGAAGCCCTTAGCGTGATTATTCAAGTTGGCTATTTCAAATTGACCAAAAGAATTTACGGTGAAGGTAGAAGAGTTTTCAAAATGGCACCCATTCATCTCCATTTTGAATTGCTTGGCTGGAGTGAAACTCAAGTAGTACAACGCTTTTGGCTCATTAGCTTGCTCGCCGCTATGCTTGGCGTTGGCTTGGCGTTGGTATAAAAAAAACTAGCCACATGACAGTTTGCCATAAAGAACATTCGTTGGTTGAGTAGGCGGTGCTTTTGCCGTATCGAAACCAATAGTAAGCAGAAAAACTTATGTTTGTGGTTTCGATACGCTCCGAAAAAGCACTCGGAGCTACTCAACCACCTTCAAAAACAAGAGTGTCATATCGCTAGAAAAAGAAACTCAGTTTTTTCTCCTTTGCAAATCGGTAGAAAAGCCAAGTTTCTCCAAGAGATTATTAGTCATGGAAAATTGGACAAATAAAAACATCCTCATTCTCGGAGCCGCCCGTCAGGGATTGGCTTTGGCGCGCTATTTGGTGAAACACGGCGCAAAAGTGACCATCAATGACAAAAAGATGCCCCATGAACTCCAAGAAGAGCAAGATTCTCTCAAAGATATAAGCGTAGAGTGGATGCTTGGCGCGCATTTCTCTAGCTTGCTCAAGGGCAAAGACCTGGTCTGTATCTCTGGCGGGATTCCACTCGGTTTGCCGCTTATAAAAGATGCACTGCGGAAGAAAATTCCACTTTCAAATGATACCCAGATTTTCCTCGAGGCTTGCCCTTGTCGTACCATCGGGATTACAGGATCAGCTGGTAAGACCACCACAACGACCATTGTTGGCAGAATGGCGAAAGAAGCCTACAAAAAAACAAATAATAAAGTTTGGGTCGGTGGCAATATCGGCGATCCCCTGATTAACTATGTAGATGAAATGCAAGAAGATGACCTTGCCATTCTTGAAATTTCTTCTTTTCAGCTAGAGCAAATGACGCGTTCTACCAATGTAGCGGTTGTGTTAAATGTGACTCCCAACCATCTTGATCGTCATAAGACGATGGAAGATTATTACAATGCCAAGGCGCGTTTGCTCAAATACCAAAAGCTGACCGATATTGCAATTATTGGCAGAGATGACGAAGGCGCGCGGAGCATGGCAAAGCTTGGTGCCGGGAAAGTGCTTACTTTTGGTAGCAAGCCCCTCGTCGCGGGCGAATCGGGTACATATCTGCTTGATGATTATATTTATTTTCGAGACAACCGAATGGAAGTCCCTCTCATCCCGGATTCTTCTATTCATTTGCGTGGGAATCATAATTTGCTCAATGTGCTTGCCGCGGCATTAATTGGATTTGTAGAAGGTTTTTCACCCAAAGTGATGAGCCGTGCGCTAGAAGATTTTTACGGTGTGGCGCATCGCTTAGAGATGGTGCGAGAAGTTAATGGCAGAACTTGGTATAACGACTCAATTGCCACCGCTCCCGAACGCTCGATGGCGGCAGTGCGTGCTTTTGATGAGCCAATTGTGCTTATGCTTGGCGGGCGCGATAAGAAACTTCCTTGGGGTAAATTGGGCGAGTTGATTCGGCAGCGTGTGGATCATATTGTCCTTTTTGGCGAAGCGGCACCTAAAATTGCTAGTGGTCTGGGCAGCAGTCGTCCCGGGTATCGCCCTTATTCTATTTCACACTGTATTGGCTTAGAAGATGCGGTGAAAGTTGCTGAAAAAGTTTCTGAAGAAGGCGATGTTATTTTGCTCTCTCCCGGAGGCACCAGCTTTGACGAATTCAAAGATTTTGCCAAGCGTGGGGAGCGTTTTAGGGAATTAGTGAATGAATTGGTTGAAATTGAAGTAAAAGAAGAGTAATCGGCTTAAAAAATCAGGCTCGAAGAGAAAAACTATGAGTACACAAAGTTATACAAAAGAAAAAAGAAAATTCTTTTTCCAACGTACACCCAAGAGTGGAGATGCGCCTTTGCTCGTTTCCATTATTACTTTGCTGTCTTTTGGTTTACTAATGCTTTACTCATCTAGTGTAGATTATTCTGTAGAAATTTTAGGCGAAGCCCCCGCTTATATGATTAAGCGTCAAATGCTTTGGTTAGCGATTGGTATTGTTCTTGCAACATTGCTCTCGCATCTCGATTATCACTATTGGCGACAAATTGCTGTTTTTGTCATGCTTGCCACAATTGTTGCGCTTGTTGCCGTTCTTTTTGGACGAGAGTTGCGTTTAGGCGCAGTGCGTACTTTCTATAATGGGTCTGTTCAGCCTTCTGAATTAGCAAAATTGGTTACTGTTATTTATCTCACCATTTGGCTCTATGCTAAACGAGAGCACCTGCACGACATCAAACTAGGATTAATGCCTTTGGCGGTTATCTTGGGTATCGTGGGTGGCTTAATTTATTTGCAACCCGATATTAGTGCAACCGCAACCATTTTTATTCTTGGCGGTGTACTTTTCTTTCTTGCTGGAGCAGACCTAAAACAAATTATTATTTTGATTTTATTAGCCTCTCTTGTCGCTTGGATTATTGTACAAGTTAGTGCAACGGGGCAAGAACGTATCGCCTTCTATAGATTAGGTCTTGAAGACCCTTCAAATGCTTCTTATCATGTGCGCCGTTCTTTAGAGGCAATTATTAATGGTGGCATTTTTGGACGCGGTATTGGGCAGAGCGTTACGAAACTAACGGGCTTGCCCGTTCCGCCAACCGATAGTATTTTTGCCGTTGTTGCTGAAGAGTTCGGTATTGTTGGTGCCACTGCACTTATTCTTTTATACGCCTTTTTAGTTTGGCGTGGACTTGTTATTGCCCGCCGTGCACCCGATATGCTCGGCTCTCTGCTGGCAACAGGTTTAGTTTTTTGGATTGCCATTGAAGCCCTTATCAATATGACCGTAATGGTCGGCTTATTGCCTTTTGCGGGCAATGCGCTTCCTTTTGTGAGTGCGGGTGGCTCCAGTTTAGTAACTTCGTTGATGGCGATAGGCATTTTATATAATGTCTCTCGTCAACGTGGCGAAGAATCATTATTAGAAGAAGACAGGAGAGCCTACAGTGCGATTGCTGATTTGCGCAGGCGGAACAGGCGGCGGAGTAACTCCCGCGTTAGCCGTTCTTAGTCGGTTGCAAGGTGAAGGCTTGAGTATTGATGGTGAAAAAACCTTAAATCTTAAATCTTCTAATCTTAAACTCCTTTGGGTCGGCGGTGAAGGCGGCATGGAAGCCGAACTAATTGAGCGGCAGGGGCTTCCGTACACAGCCATTCCCGCGGCGGGCGTGCATGGCGTTGGATTAAGAACTTTACCAAAAAATATCAGTAAATTAGTGCGTGGGATTTTCGCTTCGCGCAAAATTTTGCGTGATTTCAAGCCTGATGCTTTATTTTTTACAGGCGGATTCGTAGCTGTGCCAATGGCTGTAGCAGGATGGCGAATCCCCAGCTTACTTTTTGTCCCCGACATCGAGCCGGGGCTTGCGCTCCAGTTTTTGGCTTGGTTTGCGAAAAAAATCACTGTTTCAGCGTCAACATCTACCGTTAAATACCCTCGAGCAAATCGCGTTATAGAAACGGGATATCCAGCCCGAAGCGATTTGGCAAAATGGGATAGAGCCTCAGCTCGTGAAGCACTTGGCTTAGATGCAGAGAAGCCCACCCTGCTCGTTTTTGGCGGAAGCAAAGGCGCACGCTCTATCAATAATGCACTTTTAGCCAATCTCCCTGAGATGCTAGAGATTGCGCAAATTGTTCACATCAGCGGTAAGTTAGATTGGCAAAATGTACAAGACGCAAAAAGGTCGCTTAAGGGCACGCACGCCAAAAACTATCACGTTTACGACTATCTGCACGAAGAGATGGGTGCGGCACTTGCCTCTGTCGATTTAGTCATCTCCCGCGCGGGCGCATCCACTTTAGGCGAATTCCCACTTTTTGGGTTACCCGCATTGCTCGTGCCCTATCCTTATGCGTGGCGTTATCAAAAAGTGAACGCCGAATATCTCAGCGAAAGGGGCGCGGCAATTTTGGTGAAAGATGATATTTTGGAAGAAAAAATGCTCACCCTTGTGGACGATTTGTTTTCACATCCGCAAAAATTAGAAGAAATGCGCTCTGCAATGAAATCTTTGGCTCGCCCAAAAGCCGCAGAAAATATAGCGACAGAATTGCTGGCATTAGGAAGAAACTAGAAAAACCTAGACCTTCACCTAGCCAGAAAGAGATAAAAAATTATGGTCAATTTAATCTATCTTTTTTGGATGTTTGTAATTTTATTTGCCGCTATCGGTGCCATGCGTGGATGGGCAAAAGAATTATTGGTTAGCTTTAGCATGATATTGGCTTTAGCAATCAATTATTTGTTTCGCGTATATTTCCCGATGGTGAGAGATTTACCTGCGGATTCACCTTCCCTCTTTTGGGTCCGTTCAACGATTGTTGTTGCATTGGTTTATTTTGGATATCAAACTGTTTCTTCAATTGGCGCACTTGCAGGAAAAGCTCGTAAAGATAAATTACAAGATGCTCTTTTTGGTGGTGTGATGGGTGCCCTTAACGGCTATTTGATTGTCGGTACAATTTGGGCATACCTTCACGAAGCCAATTATCCTTTTGAGAAAATTTTTGCCCCGGCTCCCCCCGAAGTGGCACTAGAAATAGAGCGTATGATGCAGTGGATGCCGCCCTATGCGTTAGGTGATCCTGGCATTTATTTTGCCGTTATTATCGCTTTTGTTTTTGTAATTATTGTTTATGTTTAGCGACTAGTTGCTTTGACCAGACCACGAGACGAATAGACCAAAAGACTAACTATGACCAAAACACACTTCATCGGCATCGGTGGCACAGGGCTTTCAGCAATAGCGCGGCTTCTCCACGAAAGCGGATATGAAGTCACGGGTTCTGATATGCAAGGCTCATCTTATGTAGATGATTTGCGCGAACTTGGCATCAAAATTTATATAGGACATAAAGCTGAACAAATTGGCGAAGCCGATTTCATCGTCCGCTCTTCGGCGATACCCGATAAAAATGTTGAAGTAGTAGAAGCAAGAGAAAAAGATATTCCCGTTTATAAACGGGCTGATTTTCTCGGAAGTTTAATGGAAAGAAAATACGGCATCGCCATCGCCGGGACGCACGGAAAAACATCCACGACCGCGATGCTGGCATGGACATTAACAGAATTAGGGCAAGACCCTTCCTTTATTGTCGGTAGCACCATTAACGAAATGGGCATTAACGCCCATGCGGGTAAAGGTAAAACCTTCGTCATTGAAGCAGATGAATACGATCGTATGTTTCTCGGCTTAAAGCCAAAAATTGGCGTTATTACCAACCTTGAACACGATCACCCCGATATTTACCCCACCGCCGAGATTTTCCGTGAAGCCTTCGTAGATTTTGTCAAACTTATCCCCCAAGATGGCGTATTAATTGCCTGCGGTGATGATGTCGGCTCAGCCGAAATGCTCACAGAAGCTGGCGATATGAATATAGATACCATTTCTTACGGCTTCACTGACCAATTATCGGTAGTTAGCAACCAATGGTTCACCGCCGAAAATTTGACCCCAAATTCTCAAGGCGGCTACGATTGCACTTGCACCTTGCATTATTTGCAAACCTGTTTACCTGAAAATTTCCGAAACATCAAGCTCTCGCTTCAAGTGCCCGGTAAACACAACATCCTCAACGCCCTTGCTGTGATGAGCGTGATTCACCAATTGGATTTGCCTTTGGATGATGCCGCAGAAGCACTGGGACGCTTCGCCGGAACCGGACGTAGATTTGACTTGCTTGCCCTAGTCAACGAAATTGCCATCTACGATGATTACGCTCACCATCCAACAGAAATCCGCGCGACTTTATCAGCGGCGCGTGCGCGACACCCTAAATCACGGATTTGGGCAGTTTGGCAACCGCATACTTACTCGCGAACACGGCTACTCTTCGATGAATTTTCCCAAGCCTTTGACGATGCCGATAAAGTAATTGTCTCCGAGGTCTATAAATCCCGCGAGCCAGAAGAAGACTTTTCTTCGGCAGAAGTTGTAGAAGCAATGGTGCACCCCTCGGCAAAATTTATTGCTGAGCTAGAAGATATAAGCCAGTATTTGCTAGAAAATCTTCGCCCTAACGATGTTTTGCTTGTGCTTTCTGCTGGTGATGCAAATGAGATTAATTTGAAAGTGGTAGAAGGTTTAGAGAGCAGTCTGTAACGCAAGATTTATCTTGCAACTAAGAAGGAAGAGATGATGGAAGAGACAAAAAAGGAAAAGAAAAAAGAGTATCGTAGATTTGAAGCGGATACTTTAGAACTCTCTGCTTTCACGATGGTTTTGGCAGATATTCCATCACCAGACCCTGATAAGAAAGATTTTAGAAAAAGGCAGATGATGGACTCTAGAAAAGTGCTTTTTAAAGATACCGATTTTGTTCAACGATTAATTGAGCGTTTGGCTCTTTCAGATAAACTGTAGCGCAAGATTTATCTTGCATAATAAATGAAAAATGATGACTAAATTATCTCTCCCCACCCTCCGCGCCGCTTTCGGCGATAGATTGCAAGAGAATGTCTCTCTGGCACCCTATACCTCGGCGCGGATTGGCGGGGATGCAGATGCCTTCATCATTGCTAATTCTGCCAATGAATTGGCAGAGATTTTCACCGAACTTTGGAAGATGGATGCTCCTTATTTATTGCTGGGCGGTGGCTCTAATTTGCTCATCAGTGACGATGGCTTTCGCGGCATAGTAGTGCTAAATAAAGCAAAAGAGATTCGTTTCCCCGAAGGTGAATGTCCCAGCGTGTGGGCAGAAACTGGGGCAGGATTAATCCAAGTTGCCAAGCAAGCGGCAACACACGGGCTTGATGGTCTCGCGTGGGCGGCGGCAATCCCCGGCACGATAGGCGGCGCAGTCTACGGCAATGCAGGCGCATTTGGCGGTGATATGGCTGGCGTTTTGCACAGCGTTGAATTATTAACAAAATCTGGGCGAGAGACTTGGGTTGTTGAAGATATGCGCTACGCATACCGAAGCAGTACGCTGAAAGGTGTCGCGATTAAAGCGGTTATCCTATCCGCCGAAATAATGCTCATCGAAGGCAACCAAGCCCAAATTCAAGAACGGATGCGGTCTTTCATCCAAGAAAGAAAAAAAAGACAGCCACCCGGTGCAAGCATGGGATCCATGTTCAAAAATCCCGAAGGTGATTACGCGGGACGGTTGATTGAAGAAGCTGGGCTGAAAGGCACGCGAATTGGCAATGTTGAAATTAGCCCAAAACACGCAAATTTTTTCGTCAACCACGGTGAAACAAAAGCGAAAGACGTAAAAGCGTTGATTGAATTGGCACAAAAAAAAGTTTTCGAAAAATTTGGCGTGAAATTGGAATTAGAAATAGAATTGGTCTAAAGTCGATATTGCGTAAAACGTATTTCGTAATGATTTTCACTACGAAATACGCAATACGAAATACGCATTTATAAAACTATGAATACAAAAACACCTTCCAAACTAACAATCGCCGTTATATTTGGCGGTCGCTCAGGCGAACATGAAGTTTCGTTAATGTCTGCAAAAGCTGTTTTAGCCGCGCTTGATGCTGAAAAGTATGACATAGTGCAAATTGGCATTACTTACGAAGGCGCGTGGCTCAGTGGCGACAATGTCTTAGAAGCCTTTGAGAATGGAGAAACCGAGAAACTTGGAAGCATCGTTTTCCCACCAGATCCTTCGCAAAAGGGCATTTACGCAATACGCAATACGCAATACGCTCTTTTGAGCACTTTCGATGTCGTTTTCCCTGTTCTGCACGGTTCTTATGGCGAAGACGGCACCATGCAAGGGTTGCTCGAAATGGCAGATGTGGCTTATGTGGGGGCAGGTGTGGTTGGCTCGGCAGTGGGCATGGATAAAGGCATTTTCAAAGACGTGATGGTTGCGAACGACATTCCTGTTGTAGAAGGTGTGTTGGCATTGCGTTCAGAAATCGAAAAAGATATAAACGCGGTGATTGAAAAAATCGAAAGACTGGGATACCCCGTTTTCGTGAAACCCGCCAATATGGGTTCATCGGTGGGCGTGAGCAAATGCGATAATCGCTCGTCATTGAGCGAAGGCTTGTTAGAAGCGGTGCAATATGATCGCCGCATCTTGATAGAGCGCGGCATTAATGCCCGCGAAATCGAAATCAGCGTACTGGGTAACGATAATCCCGAAGCCTCTGTGCCCGGTGAAGTAGAGCCGAGTAGAGAATTTTATTCCTACGAATCAAAATATATAGATGGCACTTCAGGGCTGATGATTCCCGCCCCAATTTCAGAAGAAATGACTGCAAAAATGCGCGAAATTGCCATACAGACCTATAAGGCTATTGACTGCGCGGGCATGGCAAGAGTAGACTTTTTGCTTGATAAAGATGATGGAAAATACTACCTCAACGAAGTAAATACCTTACCCGGTTTTACCTCAATTAGTATGTATCCCAAACTTTGGGAAGCAAGCGGATTAAATTATCCGCAATTGGTAGACCGCTTGATTGGGTTTGCCCTAGAAAGAAAAGAAGATAGAGATAAAACGAAGAGAAAGTTTAGGTAAGTAGAAACTCGGTTTTTATCGTAGTTTAGAAGCGATATTAGGACTAAAAGGAAAAACCGAGTTTCTTAAAAATGGAGCAAGCAGTGAGCGAGAAAAATAATTTCTCCAGAGCGGTAATTGTTCGCCAACGTAGAGCGGAACGAAGAGCGCAAGCGGCAAAAGAAGCCGCCCAAAAAAGCGTTTTAAAGCCCGTTGTGCCTATTCGCCCTTCGGAGAAGACCAGTTTTGTTGGCGCAAAGAAACGCAATATGAAAATTCGGCGTTATGAGGCAAGCGCGCTTGCGCCCACCAGTGATGCCTTGCGCCCGGTTACTCCTGTTTCTGTCTCTATTCCCGCAATCCATTTTGAGTGGCGGGCGGCATCGGCTATGCTAGTCATTGTCCTGAGCGTTGTCCTTTATTTACTTTTTACTTTGCCCAATTTTAGGGTTTCTATGCCAAAAATTAGCGGTAATCAATATCTGGCTACAGAAACACTTAATGAAACTTTGGCACTTTCTGGGAAGACCATTTTCACCCTTGTACCTGAAAAATTGGAACGCGATTTGCTGATTGCACATCCGGGGCTGGCAGATGTTGAGGTCACCCTCAGCCTGCCTAATGTCGCGAACGTCACGGTTAAAGAGCGTCAACCTGCGCTTATTTGGCAACAGGATGGCAAAGTCGCATGGATTGACGCGGAGGGCATCGCCTTCCGAGCAACATCTCAGTTAGATGGATTAATCACCGTGAACGCACTTGGCTCGCCACCTGCTCCCGTTGTGGACACATCCGCGCAGAGTGAGCTGGCACCGCCTCCCTATATTGCGCCTGAGACAGTACTTGCTCTGCAATCTTTGGTTACGCATGTTCCGCCCGGCACCCCAATCATTTACGACCCAGAATCGGGACTTGGTTGGACTGACCCGCATGGCTGGACAGTACAAGTAGGTAGTATTACAGAGGATATTGGTTTAAAATTACGTCTTTATGAAAATATCGTTGCTTATTTTGAGCAAAATAATATCCAAGCTGTTTTGGTCAATTTAGAGCACCCCCACGCACCTTATTATCGGATGGAGCCTTAAGAGACTTAAGACTGGACACAAGACCTAAGAAAAAACTAAAGTCTTAGGTCCCAAGTCTAAAGTCTCAAAAGTCTGAGGTCTTAAAAAAATGGAAGAGATTGTCGTAGGAATTGATGTAGGAACAACAAAAATTTGCACCCTTGTAGGGCGTTTTGATGGGGCAGACGCACTGCATATTTTAGGTGTGGGCATTGAGCCAACGACTGGTATAAGAAAAGGCATTATTGTTAATCTCGAAGCCGCCTCACATGCCATTATACGCTCTGTGGAACGCGCTGAACAAAGTTCTGGCATAGAGATTGCCTCAGCTATCGTAAGTATTGCAGGGGCGCACGTTTCATCGATCAATAGTCGTGGTGTGGTTGGCATTAGTGGCGAAATCGTTGACGAATATGACGTTGTCAATGTTCTTGAAGCGGCTCGTTCAGTTGCCATTCCTCATAATCGTGAAGTAATTCATATTGTAAAACGCGGCTTTAGTATTGATGGACAAGATGGCATCAGCGAGCCAACAGGGATGCACGGATATAAACTTGAAGTAGAGACTCATATCATCACTGCGGGTGCGGCAACTGTTGAAAATCTTCGTGAATGTGTAGGGGCGGCGGGTGTAGAAGTACAACAATTTGTGCTTAATCCCCTTGCTTCGGCAGATGCGGTATTAACCCAAAACGAACGTCTTATGGGCGCGGCAGTTTGCGATATTGGCGGCGGCACAACCGATATGGCAATTTATGTTGATGGTAAAGTGTGGCACACAATGGTTTTGGCTGTTGGCGGCAATCACGTTACCTCAGATATTGCGCACGGTTTACGTTTACCTGTGTCACAAGCAGAAGAAATCAAATTACAACAAGGCTACGCCATCCGTGCCGAAGTTGGCGCAGAAGATTATTTTTCTATACGTCCTTTTGGTGAAGATAGAGACGTAAATATAAATAAGCAAGAATTAGCCCATATTATTGAAGCACGCGTAGAAGAGATTTTTGAACTTGCTCTCCAAGAAATAAAACGCTCTGGCTACGATGGTCTTCTCCCCGCGGGGCTGGTGCTCACAGGTGGCGTAAGTGCCTTACCCGCCATCCGCGGACTTGCCAGCGAAGTGCTCAATATGTCGGTGCGAATAGCAGAGCCTGAAAATATAACCGGCATGGTAGACCAACTTCACTCCCCCGCGTATTCAACAGCTGTTGGGCTTCTTCGTTGGGCATCGAGCAAAGAAGATAACTTCGTTAATGCTAGAAAAGGACGTAACTCACGAAGGAAAGAAAAAAAAGGAGTAAAACTTGATTCAGCAAAAAACTTATTTAAGAGATTATTGCCGTGAGGCGTAAAACGTAAAACGAGAGATATAAAACAAATCAACTTATCTGGCAGATAAGGTCGCATCTAAAAATTCATTCAACAAGAAGTAATTTTAAGGTGCTCAATAAGTAAGGAGAAATATGATGGACTCGAAACACAGTATTAATGCAGAAGCATTTGCAAGAATTAAAGTAATCGGTGTAGGTGGCGGTGGCTCAAACGCCGTAGACCGCATGATGGCAGAAGGTATTAAAGGCGTTGATTTTATCACCGTCAATACCGATGCCCAAGCCTTAATGCTCTCAAAAGCCCCTACTCGTGTTCGCCTCGGCGATAAACTCACCCGCGGGCTTGGCGCAGGCGGCGACCCTGAAATCGGGCGAAAAGCGGCGGAAGAATCAGCTGATGATCTTTATGCCGCACTCAAAGGTAGCGATATGGTCTTTATCACCGCGGGCATGGGCGGCGGTACAGGCACAGGTGCTGCCGCTGTAGTAGCCCAAATCGCCAAAGAATCGGGCGCACTCACTATTGGTGTCGTTACCCGCCCCTTCACATTTGAAGGCTCGCGCAGAATGCAAGCTGCCGAAGACGGTATCAACACCCTCAAAGAACATGCCGATACTTTAATCGCAATTCCCAACGATCGCCTTCTTCAACTTGCCGATAAACGCGCCAGCCTACAAGACACATTCCGTATGGCAGACGAAGTTTTGCATCAGGGCATTCAAGGTATTTCAGAGCTAATTACTATCCCCGGTTTAATCAATCTCGATTTTGCCGATGTGAAAACAATTATGTCAGAGGGTGGTGCCGCATTAATGGCAGTCGGCGTAGGCGAAGGCGATGAACGTGCCCGCAAAGCCGCCGAAGCCGCCATCTCTAGCGAACTCCTCGACATCACCATTGACGGTGCACGTGGCGTTCTCTTCAACGTAACTGGTGGCTCAGATTTAACCCTCTTCGAGGTCAATCAAGCTGCGGCAATCATTCGCGAAACCACTCATCCAGACGTGAACATGATTTTTGGCGCAGTCGTAGATCCCAATATGGGTGACGAAATTCGCGTTACCGTTATTGCCACGGGTTTTGAGCGCACAGGCGTACCGCGTCGTATTTTGCGCCCCAGCCGCCATAAAGAGAACAAGAAAGAAAATGCGCACTTCATTCACCCTGTAGAAGAAAGAATCAATGTTAGTGTTGGCGCAGAACCTATCCTCACCTCAACTCAAGTCGCAGAAAGAAAACCAAGCTATAACGACAACGACCTCGATATTCCAACCTTTTTGCGTAACAGACGTTAGGATTTACAAGGGAGCGGTATCTGCTCTCTTGATGAAAAAACAGAAGTAGCAATACGAGTCCTGTAGATCTATCAGGAAGCGACTCTCCTCGTCTGCCAGCGAGGATGGTCGTTTCTTGCTTTAAAATATACGGGGGGATAAAGAACCGCGACGCGCGTGCTTTAGGCTTGCTTGCCCCCAACGTGCATTGTATCTGAAAGATACGTTGCACGTTGGGGCTTGTTCAAACGGGAGCACTAAAGAATTGTTGGTTAATTTTACGCCGCCCCCTCTGCCCTTCGGGCATCTCCCCCAAAATGGGGGAGAATTTCCCCTCTCCCGCTTTGGG
>CAZAWS010000009.1:0-18147 GCA_964488755.1 uncultured Anaerolineaceae bacterium
CGCGAATGTTCGCGAATGAACGAATGACGCTAATAAAAACTTTTTAATTTAAAAACATTCGCGTAATTTGCTAATTCGCGTCATTCGCACTGAAGGGTTTCACCAACCCCTCCCCAAACGCAGACACTTCCACAATGCCATCACCTACCTCAACCAAATAATAGGGCATCCACGCCACGCCAAAATCATCTATAAAGATACGAGATTTTGTAGGCGTGAGAGTCACCTCGCTAATATCGTTGACCACGCTTCCCCAGCGGTCGCCAATTTCATCCAGTTTTCCTTTGAACTCCGCTTCCATCTCCCGAATTTGGTCTTCCAAATCGTCAATTTCTTCAATCGATTCTTCCACATCGGCTTGGGCTTGTTGCGTCATGCGGCGTTTGGTTAGCGATGTAGTCATCCTGCGCCGCCTGTGGCTAAAAAGACTAAAAACATTTTCGGCGTGCGTGCCAATTTCTTCCATTTTTCGGTCGGAAAGCTCGTCTTCATCTTGACGCAATTCACGTTCTTCGCGCTTCAATCTATGATCAAGCGTATCTAGTTTTCGGTCATAGCGGGCGGTGATTTTGTCGATTTCTAAGTCCCGTTTTTCACGAGCTTCGGCAGAGCATAGGCGCATAAACGCCGATTTTGAAACATCGGGTCCCGCATAAATTTTCAGTTTTTCATTGGCACGAGCTTTTAGCGTCACCGAGCGGTAAAGCCAATCTTTGAAATCGGTTTCAAGCGATTTCATCTTTCTAGCATCATCTAGCGGCGGCTCTAGCCCCATAAATCTCGATTGCGGGGCAGGCATTTTAGTCAGCAAATTGCGCTCTAATGAGCGAGCGTCACCCCAACGAATTACACCACGAGCATCTGGATTTGGCTCCCAGACTACACGCACAACTTCGCTGTCTACATCGTGTTTTCGGTCCAAAAACCGTACGGTGGCGGCTGCGAACAAAGTCGCTTTGTAAACGATGCCAATTTGCTCCGCATCTGCGCTCAGGGGGCGATTTTCTTTATCAAATGCTTCTACCAAACTCAAGTTGAAGGGCAAGAAAAATTCCCGATAATTAGATGGAATGGCAGGACGCGTTCGACTACTCGCCGTGTGGGGATGGGATGCTTTGGCACGTCTCCGTTTACGACTGGATGATGCTCGTTGGTCAGCAACCGGCTGAAAATTCGCGAGCGTCCCCGTGTCCCGTGGCTGGGTTGCCCTTGTAGACGCGTATCCGTCATCTGGCTTTTGTGCGTTAGCCAATCCGTTCAACGCGGGTATCTGCATCCGCGTCATGGGACCTGCTAAATAATTCATTGCCCAGCGCGTTCTAAAGAGGACAGGTTTCTTCTCGTGGATATTATGCAAAATAAAGGCACGCTTGCCTAAAGCCGAGATAAGTTTGTCGTAAGCTTTGCGATCAAAACCACCCGCGGCACTAGATAGACCATCGAGAAGACGCTCTTTATCGCGCTCGGTTTGAAGCTTGCCGATGAACCAAGTGCCCGCGTTGGAGAGGGCTTTGTAGTCAATATCTACGGGGTTTTGGGTGGCGAGCATAAGACCGACACCAAAGGCGCGGGCTTGCTTCAACATGCGTAAAAGGGGCGGCTTGGATGGCGGATTTTTCTGCGGGGGGAGATAGCCAAAAATTTCATCCATGTAAAGGATGGCGCGGAGGGAGTTGGTGCCCCCCTGCGAACGCATCCACGTTTCGACCGCGGAAAAAAGGAGCGTAACGAAAAACATGCGTTCGGTTTCGCTAAGATGAGCGAGATAAAAAACGCTGTGCCGAGGGCGACCATCGGGTGTGAAAAGCAAATCGGGGATGTCGAGAGCCTGCCCCGTGCGCCACGTTTCAAAAGAGGGCGAGGCGAGTATGGCGTTGAGTTGCATAACAAGCGATATGCGCGCTTTGGCGGGAAAAAAGCTATCAACGGGAAGCGCGCCGAGTTTGTCGAAGGGCGGATTTTGGGTTTGGAGGATAAGTTCGGTGAGGTCAAGATTACGCCCTTTGCTCCAAGCATTTTCAAAAATATGTGAGAGCAAAATATGCTCACGCGAGCGGAGTGGGTCAATATCTGTTTCACCGATTAATCCGAGTAGTGCGGTGACGGTGCTGGCGATTTTCTCTCGCAAAATTTCACTATTACTCTCCCAATCAAGATTTGGCACAGAAAATGAAGATAAGACGCTCACGGGAATACCTGCATCTGAGCCGGGCGTATAGACTGCAAATTGAGCAGAATTTTTAAGGGCACGCAGGCGGGACGAATTTATACCCCACTCTTTAAGACCGTTTTTCCATAATTCTGCGGTTTCCGCGGCTTTTTCTTCCATACTTTTTCCACTACGGCGTGCGTTTTCGCTGTCGACCCAAGGTTGAAAATCTTCAGGAGCCAAATCTGGGAAGTGGAGGAGGAGGTTGGTGAGATCGCCTTTGGGGTCAATGATGAGGGCAGGGATATTCTGCAAGGCGGCTTCTTCGAGGAGGGTTACACAGAGTCCCGTTTTGCCGGAGCCAGTCATGCCGGTCACGATGGCATGGGTGGTGAGGTCAGGGGGATTGTAGTAAAGGTTTTGGTCGGTGGGGTCAGCTTGAGGGGATTCAAGAGTACGTCCGAGGTAGAATTTGTTTTTTGGCATGAGGTGGCTCCAGTCTTTGGTGGTCAGTATTCAGAGAACACAAAAAGCCAACTATGCTTTAGTTGACTTAGAAAGGATTTCTTTCACATATTCGGGCATAGGTGCTTTATTTCCCTTCGCCTTCTTTTTGATTTTTTCGTACACTTCAATATCTTTTTCCCCTTTCCAAAGAATATCTAATCTTCTTACTTCTTCTAATGCAATATGTTTATATTCGTCTGGGGATGCCCAATAACAAGTTTTGCAAAGATTTTGCAACCTTTCATTTTCCCAGTTGGGGCAATTCTCACAAGACCAAGATTTTGCTCGATTACAAGAACCGCAGAGGAGCATATATTCATTTTCTTTATTCTCTTGCTCATCCCCACTAATTTCGTAAGGAATTCTGTGATCAATTTGAAAGTAACGAAGCTCAAAATCTCCATCACAGATAGCACATTTGCCACTTTGAAGTTGAAATAAATCTTTTTTAAGTTTTTTGGGGAAAGACTGCCGTCCTTTTTTTCTCCCTTTACAGATTTGGCTTAAATCTCCAAAACGATAAGCCGCTATCCAACGTCCATCAGATGATTTAACTTTATAAGTTTCAAGAGGAATGCCTGCCTCGCGTACATCTCGCGCGGCTCGTGGAGGATGATTATAACCATAATCCTTTTCAAGTTGCTCTGTTGTTATATAACCCCTCTCCAAAATATGGTCAATCATAATTCTAGCACGTTTTCCTGTGATACTTTTTAAAAAACTGAGCGTTTTCTTATCTATATTCATGATTTATAAAAGACTCGGTTGAACAGGTTGATAAGAACGAACATATACCTGAGGGGCAATAGACGGAGTTTCTAGCTTTTGCAAAAGGCTTCTTGAAAGATAGATAGATTCAAAAGTGACATCATCTCTGCCCAATAAGGTCGCTTGGGATGAACGCCCCGCATTTATTTCCATCTTTTTCATCCCTAATTCTTTTGGAAGTTCAACACCATAAGTTTTTTTCCCGCTCTTGCCATCATAACTTAGTATAAAAGAGATGCCGCGTGAATTTAGTTTCTCTAGTTCTTCTAAAAACTCATTAAAATCAATTCCACTATAATAGCGTGGATCTCCGGTGGCACATACCCCCTGATAAGGCGGGTCCAGATAAACTAAATCAGCTTTTTTTGCTGTAGATAAAATCTCTTTATAATCAAAACTATTTATTTTAGTTTTTCCTTTTAACAACGCCGAAACAGCCAAAATATCTTTTTTCATTATTTTTGGGCGTTTCCCTTTTCTACGGTTATCGGGACTTTGATTAAATTCTCCCTGAGCATTATAGCGAACAGATGCTTTTACGCAACGTGCTAAAAGGTAGAGTAAATAATCGGGATTATGGGTTTTATTAAATTCATCTCGTATAAAATCGTAGTATTCCCTTCTTTTCCCTAATTGCTCATGCCAAAGTTTTTCATATACCTTTGCTATCGCATTTGGGGCGTTGATAATGCGCTCCCAAAGGTTCATTAAAGGTTTATTCAAATCATTAATAGAATATCCCTCTGCGCTGCCTTCATAAGCTGAAGCAATAGAAATGGCTGATGAACCTGCAAAAGGTTCAATCAGCGTATTAATTGATTTAGGAAAGTGGGGCAAAATGTATTTCGCCAAATTGCGCTTGCTTCCCTGATAGGGGATGGGATGAGGCATTTTCATAGGTATATTATATCAAAAAAAATGAAGATTTTAGAACGGGTGTGCTAGGGAATGATACTTAGTTTTTAGGGAGATGGCAAATATGAATCAGCTAAGAAAATCTTGATGGGCGGCACTCAAGTTGAAAACACGCGCGTCGCGGCTTTTTCCCTACGTCAAATTTTGCTTTAAATGTCCCGCTTGTCTGAATAGTCTATCGTACTCGTCTTTTCCACTCTTCTTTAAGTTTTAGCTGTTTTATACTAAGTCCAGAGTCTAAAGCAAGAAAATCGGAAAGTAAACGGTTGAATGTTGATGCTGTTTCAAGCATGGGAAAATGCCCTGCTTCATCCAGAAGAATATGGTGGCTGAAATCCGAGAGTTCACTTATTTGAGTGATACTTGGTTGTTCAATTAATTTATCGTGAGCACCACTAACCAAAAGGCATGGGGTATGCTGGCGGTTAACGGCATTAAAAAGCTGAGGGATTTTTGTTTCGTTCTGCGAGGCTCTGATTGCGTCCATATTTGTTTTGCTCGCATCTGCTAAAGTTTTTTTCACTTCGGGAGAATCACTAGAGAGCCAATTTACGAGTTCTTCTGGGGAGTTTTTAAATAATTTTTGGTTAACTTTTGTCATATCTAATGAGCAATTTACAAGCATTGCTCTGTCAACGATGTCTTTATATGTGGAGGCAAAATCAAGGGCAACTAATGCTCCTAAACCATGCCCCACCAAGGCTATTTTCCCGATGCCCATTTCATCGAGAAAAGAGCGAACAAGTTCTTTTTGTGTTTGGATGCCGTATCTTTCTTTTTTATGTGCTGTGTCTCCAAACCCCCAGAGATCGAGTGCATAGGCGCGAAACGATGTTGAGGCAACTTGCATGGAGGATATCCAATATCTCCATGAGCCAACCCAACCATGCAAAAAGATGACTGGGCGTCCTCGCCCAAGCACCTCATAATGCACAATTTCGCCGTCTAATAATACAACACTCATTTGCTTTTAGTTCCTTTTATGATTTTCCAAATTTGGCTAAAATTTCTTTTACTCTCAAAGTCAATTCATCTGGTGCGAAGGGTTTGAGCAAATACTCTTCTGCGCCTGCGTCTAAACCTGTTTCAATCTCCGATTCTTGTCCTTTTGCTGAAAGAAAAACCACGGGTGTATCTACCAATGCCGGTTTCGCTTTAATTGCTCGGCAGGCATCGTAGCCTGTCATACGCGGCATCCGCACATCTAATAAAATAATATCTGGGTTCTCTTTCTCGGCTAATTTAACGGCTTCTTCACCGTTGGGTGCCGCGACAACCTCATGCCCTGCAAAGCGAAGGGTAAATGCTATCAAATCTCGAATATCACGTTCGTCTTCTGCTATAACTATTTTTGCCATAAAAGCCTCACTTCGACTTTTTATAAAGAGGAAGGGTAAAGGAAAATGTGCTTCCTTCTCCCGTCTTTCCTGAACTTTCAACCCAAATGCGCCCTTTGTGCATTTCTACCAATTGTTTTACTATAGGCAATCCCAAGCCTGTTCCTGGGGTGGCAAGAACTAAGGGATCTTCTCCACGATAAAAACGATCAAAAACTTGTTCCTGATCGTCAATTGCAATGCCAACACCGCTATCTTGAACATCAATTTGTACCTCATTTCCTTCTTTAGTTGTGTGAAGGGAAACGATAATGCTTCCGTTCTCAGGTGTGTAATGATAGGCATTTTCGATAAGGTTATTGATAATTTGACGGGTTCTATCAGCGTCTGCGTATACTGAGGGTAGATCAGGTTCAACTTCAAGGGAAAATGACATCGGTCTTTCTTCATCTTGGGAGCGACGTAAAATACTCGCTATTGCATCATCTGCAATCTCTTTTAGTTCAACCGTCTGATGTGAAAGTGTTATTTTCCCAGATTCGATTCGCGAAATATCGAGAAGGTCTGTTACCAAGATATTTAGTCTATCTGTGTTGTCGCGAATAATATCGAGGAAATGCGTTTGGTTTTCAGTTAAAGCACCTGCCGCGCCCATGAGAAGAATATCTACATAGCCTCGAATCGAGGTCATTGGCGTACGCAATTCGTGGCTTACTGTAGCCACAAATTCCGATTTCAAGCGGTCTACTTCCACTTCGTGTGTTATATCTCTAAAAATAGAAACGGTGCCAAGAAAATCCTGTGTTCTAAGCATTACGGGTGCTAAGTGAACTAGAACAACGCGCCCATCTTCTAATGCCAATTGCTCTGCATAAGTATCGCCTTCTCTATAGGCAGATGGGTTTTCTGACCATTCACGAACAATCTCATGCCAGATATTGGCTGCTTTACCAAAAAGCCCGCTAAAGTCTTTGAGCGTTTGCGTTGTTGCTTTTGCACTTTCGATATTCAGTATTTTCTCGGCGGAGGCATTCATAAAGCTAATGCGATTTTCGGCATCGGTGACAAGTACCCCATCTGCAACGGCTTCAAGGATTGCTTGAGAACGTGTGGCTTCTTCTTGCTCACTACGCAACATACTGCCTAATCTTTCGGCTTGTTCACGGATTAGCTTATATAAATTCGCGTTATTGATTGCAACAGCAACTTGCCCAGCAATAACATTAATAAGAGTCAATTGCTCAGGATTAAAGAAATCAATTTTACGATTAAAAACCAATAAAACACCAATAACATCTTCTCCCACCATTAGCGGGGCGGCAACGGCACTACGATGTCGCTGAAGGTCGTCTTTTCGATGCACCCACCGCTCGTCCCGATCAAGGTCGTTTATCAAGATTGCATCTCGATTCTCAAGCACCCATCCCGCCAATCCCTCACCTATCTTGAGCGTAAAATCATCATCCCCATTTTTTGCTTTAGAGAGGTAGCCATACCCAGCCCGATAATGGAGCAGGTTGTCTTCTGGGTTGAGGAGCATAACTGTTCCCTGCTCTGCACCTACAGTTTCATTAAGTAAAGCTAGGGTTTGTTTAAGAGCCAAATCAAGATCGAGACTAGAAGAAACCTCTGTAAGAATATCTAATAAGGTTTTTGTGTTTCGTTGTTCATTTTCAAGCTCAGCAGTACGCTCTATAACACGTTGCTCTAAAGTATTTGTAAGGTTTTGAGTTTTGTCAAAGAGACGTCCATTCTGAATAGCAATAATTGCTTGATTACCTAATGTGCTTAGTATTTGTTGATCATCTTTCGTATAAATACCATTTTGAGCACTTTGTGCAACGAGAACACCAATGACTTGCTCGCCTGTTCTCATAGGGACTGCCAAAATCGAAAAAGGTGTTTTTGCCTGCGCATATCCTGATGTGCCGAAAATTCTCGTGTCTACAATGCCTGAAAGAAGAATTTCATCTCCTGTGGCAATCACTTTTCCAATCGGATTTGAATCCAAGGGGATTTCTCTTTCTGCCAAATGCCTGCCTTGAACAACATGGTGGACGCTTTTGATTTTATTTTCTTCCTCATCAAACAGAGCAATTTCAAAAGATTCTACCGGCATTAAATGAACAGCAGCTTCATGAATGGCATGATAGATTTTTTCTGTTTCAAGATTCGCACTCACCTCTGCGCTCATCGCATTTAAAATGCTCAAGCGTTCTGCTGTAGATACTGTAGCTTGGTAAAGCCGCGCATTTTCAAGAGAAACCGCCGCCTGCCCAGCAAAAGTTGCTCCAATTTGAATATGCGTTATCGTATAAAAACCAACGGCTTTTATATCTAAGGTCATAATACCAATGACCTCGCCTTTAGAAAGAAGGGGTATCCCCAACCATGACAAATACTCTGTTTCAGCAATAATCTGAAAACGCTCATCTTCTCGCATATCGGGGATAGCTATGGCTTTTCCTGAACGAAAGATTTCATCTAGAAGTACACGCTCTTCTGCTAAATCAGACATATTGAAAGGAGCAGGCGTATCTATAAACCCACGCGTAGAGGCTACCTTGAACTCGTTTGCTTCATAAAGCCATAGTGTTGCTCTATCGTAAGGAATTACGTTTTCGAGGTGACGCAACAAAGATGGAATCAATTCTTCGCTCTCTAAACTTGAAGTAATTGTAGCTGTAATGTCAGTAAGTGCTTCAAGTTGTGTAGCGCGCTCTTCGGTAGATTGAATTAGGCGTGAATTTTGGAGAGACAATGCAACTTGTTGAGAAAGAGAGAGCAATAAAGTCTCATCTTCTTTTCGGAAAGCACCAACTTTATTAAAATTATCCAATACTAATACGCCCAAACAATAATCGCCTGTTTGAATGGGAACCAATAAGCTAGATATTGGCAATCTTTCTCCCGTTGCCTGACGATAAAGAAGAAGCTGAGAAGCTGAAAGCGTATAATCTAAAGCAAAATTAACTTCATCAACATTATGAGAAAGACGTTTTGCAAAAACACTTCCCGGCAAAGCCTCACCAAAACGATAGACTATCTTCTCCATGCTGGCGTTATTTGCATAATTTTTTACAGCCTCAGGCTCAAGACGCTCAGTAACTTCATTCCAGAGCAATACAATCCCGGCATGGGCGGCAGAAATCACTTGCAAGGCACTCGCAAGAAGGGCTTCCATAATGCTCTTGGGTTCAAGATTTCCTAAAGTGCGGCTAAAATCAAGCAAAAGATTTACTTCTTTCAATCGTCTTCGAATAGAAGTAAGCAAATGGATATTCTGAAAAATAACCGATGATTGGCGCGCTATTTGATAATAAACTTGTTCATCTTCATCCGTTAATATGGGCAGAGCCTCTCTACTCACAGCTAAAACAGCGGCAACTGTTTCACCTTCTACTTTTATCGGCAATGCAATAAAACTCTTGCTTTGTAATGTACTAAGCAAAGGCGATTCGCGCCACTCATCATTTTCATCTAAATTCATGACCAGCATAATTTTGCCCGACTGCAAAGAAGCCCGCAGAGGGTTTCTTTGCCCAAACAAAGCATCAGGATTAATTGTGCGTGGTACATCGCCCATTGTATGTAATAGCTGAGGTCCCTCTAGTGTGTTTTCTGCTACAAAAGCGGTCATCATCCCCATGTGAGTCAAAATTTCACGCCCCAAAGCCTGTAAAGCGGAGGAGGCATCTAATTGCCTACTTACCGATTCTGTAATTCTTAAACCTGCCCGAATACGATAAGAAACCCTATCCAGATTCTGAATAGTGATTGTTTGCTCTAAATCTTTATGCAATAAAATAGGCAAATCGTTTTGACTAATATGTAATAAACGCTGTTGCCGCTCAAGACCTGAAGATAGCGCGCCTACTCTTTCTTGGTATTCTGATAAAAGTGCCTGATTACTAATAACAAGAGCCGCCTGTGCGGCAAAAACCTCAATCGCCTCAACCGTTGTTAAGTCAGGCACCATACCATCTCTTGGGCGGTCGAGATTAATTATGCCTAAGGGAAGGTCGTATTGATCCTTGAGCAAGAAGAAAAATAAATCATCAGCATGCCAACCCCCTTGTTTTTTCTCTCCTCGCTCTTCATCCAAGTTCAAAATACGAATATCACTTGGGATAATCGGTGCCTTATCTGCTGGAATATAATAAGCACTGCCGAGCATAAACTCTGGTCTCATTACCTGCTGAACACTAAGAAAAGGTTGCTCACGTTCTCGAAGAGTAGCCCAGTTTTCATCAGAAAGCCCCACGCCAGCTGCGCGGTGCATCATCTCGGTCCCCGCGTCATAAACGCTAAGCAAGACTACGTCAAAGGACGTCGCGGCACTAATCCCACGCGCAACTATCTTCAATGAATCAGCAAGCGATTGCTCCACAACAAGCGATCTTGTCGCATCCAAAAGGCTAGAGAGAGTTCCCGCTCTACGTTTGAGCAAATTTCCATGCCGAACTTGTTCTTCATAGCTATATGCGTTCCCCATTGCAATTGCCGCCTGAGTTGCCAAGGCTTGAACTACATCTAAAATCTCTTCATCAAAATGGGATGCGGACATCGAGTGCAGGTGAAATAAGCCAACCGTTTTCCCTCGATAAGAAATCGGAGCAACTAAAGCAGAGCGAACGCCCTCGTGGCTGGCTGGATACTCTCCATCATCAACATTTTCGGCAAGGAGCGGTTTGCCACTATAAACCACCTCGCGCTCAATTTCAGTTAATGGTTCTCCACGAGCACAGCCTAATGAAAGGACACTCTCTGGTGTCTTTCCTTCTTCAACTGATGCGGGATCAAAAATCGTGATTGTGCCGCAGTCTGCTTTAGATGTTTGTAATCCTTCTTCATAAACGACTTGCAATAGATGTTTAAGATTAAGGCTACCGCTCAACTCTCGATTAACGCGTGAAAGCGCAGAGAGTTGCTCCACGCGCAAACGCAAACTCTCGTCCGTTTGCTCTAACGACATTGAGGCATCTAGTGCAATTGCCAACTGGTCGGCAACCGTATGGGCAGATTGGAGGTCGTAGCGTGTAAAGAAATTGGGCAAACGGCTTGCCAGCATCATTTCGCCAACGCCACGTCCTCGAACCACAATTGGCACTACCAAAGCCGAAGTCATTTTATACACATCCACTAGGGGGCGATAAAAATCTACAATACGGCGATCACCTTCTAAGTTATCCGAAAGAAAAGAGCGTTGACTCCCCGTAACTGTGAGACGATATTGGGGGTCATCAATATAAAGTTTGGTAAATTGCCCTTTCCCCTCATCGCGCTTATTATAAAACGATGATTTGTGAGCAACTAAAGCACCTTCAGCGTCATCAAGTAAAAAGACGAGGGCGGCATCGGCGTTAACAAGTTGCACTAACTCTTGAAGTGAGAAACGTATGGTCTCTTCTTCTGTTGCAGAGGAGGAAACCAAAGAAGCCACACGCCGCATAGTTTCTGCACGGCGAGCGCGTTGTCTAGTCTGTTGTATGAGGCTGGCATTATCAATAATTGCCGCCGCCTGCTTCGCAACAACATTCATTAGATGAACTTCGTTATCTGTAAACTCACGCAATCCCTGCGTATGATTAGATAATTGCAAATAGCCCAAAAAGTTTTTGCCCGAAACTAACGGGACAAGTGCCGATTCCTGCAAACTTGCCGCCTGCGCGATATTGTGAATTCGAAGCTCTTTCCAATTTTCGTCCGTTTTGGCATCTTGCGTAAGAATAATTTGTTGTTTTTCAATAATTTTGTTTGCTTGGCTATCGACTGGGATTTTAGTACGATAAATAGCAACAATATGATCGGGAATTCCATCAAAAGGCACCTGACCTTCTAAAGTGCGTTTATCTTCATCATAAAGCAAAAAGCCTAAGATCTTAATAGAAAAAAGCGGCTGAATACTGTTAATAAGTACCGAGAAAAATTCTTCTCTATTTTGCAAAGAACCTGTAGATTGCGCCAAATTTGCTAACCCCGAAAGTTCCATAGCACGCCGTTGTTCATTTTCATATAAAAGCGCATTACGAATGGCTACTGCCGCTTGTCCCGCTATTAGCTGGAGGAGGTCTTGGTCTTCATTAGAATATATATGTGCTGCAATCTGTCCCACCTCGAGCATACCAACAAGTTTCCCACCCGCCAAAAGCGGAATACCCATATAGGAGCGAATTGAATACTGATTCGTTTCATCAAGAAAGCGAAGTTCCTTGTAAGACTGCGTATCTGGAACAAATAAAGACTCTTCCTGCTCAACAATATAAGAAGAATAATTCCCAAAACGCGTATCAAGGCTACGCTCAAGACGCGGTTTTCCATCTACCATACCAAAACGGTAAGAAATAAAAACTTGGCTTGCCTGCTCCCAAACCTTAATTTCTAAAACATCGGAGGGGATTAATTTCTCTACATTTTCAAGAACGGCAATGAGCGTGGCATCTAAATTTAGATTTTCGGCAATCTCTTGCCCAAAATCTGCGATAACGTCTAGAACTGAGCCTGAAACGTCTCGTACACCCGCAAGCCCTGTACTTAACTCAGACTGATGTAAAGAAAGAAGTATTGCTGAATTCGAATCTGGCACCTGATACGAAACCCCTTCTACTAATTTCCCCCCAATTGAGAAACGCGTTCTGCCTTCAGAGGCGCACAGTTCCCAAAAAACATTGCTTGGGCGCACACGCCGTGCCAGCCGCTCTAAGTCTGGTGTCTCATTTTGAGATAAGCCAAATAGTTTTTGAGCTTCTTTGTTTACGTATTTAACGCCGCCACCAGCATGAATCAATAAAACAGCATCTTCATGTTCAGATGCTTCTTCTGTAGACGCCTTAATAGCCGCCTGCCAAGAGGATTGCGAACGTAAAGCCCAGCGCGCCAAAGCCCAAATTAGCGCACTTGCCACCAATCCTACTATTAGAAGAATTAACCCTGTTTTAAAGCCAGTATCCACGATGGATTAACCCTCTACGACTCAGTTGTTGTATCTTTACGCCGTGCTTCTGCCGCCATTTCGGTAATTTCCCGAATATCTGAAAAACGATGTTTAGAGGGTGAAACAACACCCGCTGAAATCGTCATCAAAGGCGAATTTTCCATCTCTCCCTCTGGGTTTTCTGTTTGTATAAATCCTTGCTCCCTATCCATAAAGTTATAGTGCGTTTGCACCTCTTCATCAAAACGTTCTTTTAGTGCTTCTTTTATCTTTGGAGCCGCTTCATCGGTTGAAATAATAATAAAATTATCCCCGCCTGCATGACCAATAAAATCATTTGCAGAGCCAAGCTCATCAACGATTTCGCCTATCAGCATCGCGGAAAAACGTAAAACGTCATCACCCGCAACGAAGCCATAGACATCGCTAAACGCAGAGAAATGATTGATGCGTAAATCCATCAATGCCCAATCAGCCTCGCGAATAATACGGCGAAGTTGCTCTTCAATCAAACGTCCAGCCGGCAAGCCAGAACGCGGGTCGGTAAGACTCTCACGCTCAGAACGCCGTATGGCACCTTGCACGCGTAACTTGAGTTCTTCGATATCGAAAGGCTTGGTTATATAATCATCCGCGCCTAACTCTAGCCCTTGCAACTTATCGCTACGCTCATCTTTCTGCGTTAAAAACATGACCGGGATATGGCTGGTACGCGTACTTGTCCGCAAGGTTCGGCAGACTTCATAGCCATCAATATCCGGGAGCATAATATCTAAAATAATAAGATGGGGCAAAACTTGTCTGGTTTTTTCCAATGCGGCATACCCACGAAGGGCAACATCCACATCGTAACCTAAACCGCTGAAATAAATTTTCAGCATATTAGAAATATCAGGATCGTCTTCAACGACCAGTAGGCGGGCTTTTCCCATAAGGGACCTCCAAAAATTTGTTGGAACTGTTTTTCTATTTGTACAATTATACTGCCTTTATAAATTCATGGAATAGTTCAAACTGACCAATTATTTATAATTTAGAAAGAAGCAACTCAGCATTGGACTAGATGCCTCCGCCGAAACAAACGTGTTTTTGGCTTGAGTGCCGCACCTCAGCTGGTGTGCGGGCGTGGGCAGGAAAACGTTTACGCAGAGAGAGAGCTGGTAGAAAGCACTCAAGTTAAAGGTCACGCGCGGTGCGGTCTTCATTCATCCTAAAAAGTTTAAATCTTGCTACGTCTTATTTTTTCTATTTGCTCTGCTGTCACTTCTTTCTCAAAAGAGCGAAAGCCGCTCAGACGAAAACCATGCCTATGAGCTATTTCTGTAATTTCATCTACCCTTTCACGAGTAATTTCTTTGCCGAGCGTATAATCTTCAAAACGCCCTTCTAAAGCGAGAGCCATAGTCTCCGCCATGCAGGCGTAGGCTTTGCCTTCGGGAAAGCCAAAATCAAAATTGAAATTGACATCCCCAGGGATGTCTACCATCCCACCGTCTATCACTAATATATCATCTCTTGCCTTTGCTACCATTGCAGAAACATCACGAGGTCTGGCAACGTCACACACCACGCTTCCGGTACGGAGATATTCGGGGTGAATTACATCCTCGGTAATTGCACTTGTAACGGTTAGAATAAGATCGGCATCTGCTAAATAGGACAAATCTGTGCTCGCCACCAAGTTGGCTTTCGAGGAGAGATTTAGTTTAGTTTTTAGTTTTTCTACAGGCTCAATTCTTCTGCCAAGTAGATAAAGTTTTGATACATCATCTGCTAAAAGTTCTGCACAAACGCTACCTATTGTGCCACCGGCACCCACAACAGCGGCGGTAGATTGTGCGAGGTCTATATTCATTAATTTGGAGGCTTCACGGAGGGCTTCTACCGCGATAGAGATGGTATAGGCATCTCCTGTGGTAACGGGGACATCTAAACCTTTGGCAATGGTAATACCGCCATCCCCTACTACGGATGTGAACGCACCCAACCCAAGCATTTTGGCACCGAGTTTTTCTGCCATGCGCCCCGTTTCTATAATTTTATTATAGACTGTTTTTTCAGGCAAACTCATCATACGAGCGGGCGTATAGGGGCAGGCGATAAACCAGCCTTTTATTTCTTTTCCTGTTGCCTCTGAGCGAATTCCTACAATCTCAGAAAGATAAATAGGGGGAAAGAAAGTTGAGAAAAAATTTATTTGCCCTTCGCTAAGAATGCGCCCCAAGAAGGGGTATTTGCGGCTTACGTCTCGTTTGGGATCAATGGGGTGTATGATGAAGGCGAAGCTATCCATTTATTAATTATCCAGAAATATATTAAAGTTGTTCTAGCAGAAACTACCAAGTCTCTAGTTCATCCTCTTTTTTATGATAGGGGGTTTCGTGCAAATGCCCTAAACGGAAACCGTGGTGATCGCTTTCTCTGAAAGAAATATTTTTAACAACAACGCGTCTGTCTTTTGTTGCCGCTAAAATAACATCTGATTCTATGGTGCGCCCCGGGTAAATGATCATCCCAGAGCCAATACGACAATTATGCCCCACACAGCCACCAATAACGGGACGGTTTGCGTCTTTTAGTTGCCCGTTACCATCCATTGCTTTCAGAGGAACGGGGATAAGATTAAAGTCGGTAAAGGTCGAACCAGCACCAATAAAGGTCTTTTTTCCTATCACGCACATTTGCAAACAAGTATTTTGCGCAACCATGCTATTGTCCATAATTGTTGTCATAAATAAGGCAGCGTTAAATGGCAGAAAAGTACCATCCCCGACTACGGAAAGCATCACTTGAGCACCTTGAGCGATATTGACCTTATTGCCAATAATGCTGTTGTCTACAACCGCCCCTGCGCCAATGGTAACGCCATCTCCAATAACCGTAGGACCATGTATGACTGCACTTGGGTCGATGGTACACCCTTCTCCAATTTTTACTAGCTCAGAACATTCTAAGACTTGCCGCCCTTCAAAAAGAGCTTTCGCTAAAACCTTAACTTTAAACCCCAAATCTTCTTCTAATCTGTTTTCAATTCTTGCGCCTTCGGCAAAAACGCCAAAGACTACATCGGCTATAAAAATATGTACCCAAGCATCAATTGCCAACAATGCGCGCTTGGGTACATCGAAAACCAAATCGCCTTCTGTACTTACTGTCATATAAGAAGGAATGCCATAATAACCAATTTCTCTCGATTCTAAATTAATGATTAATGGACTTGCATCAGCTACGGGACCATGTGGGTAATACCAAAGGTCGGCAAGGTATAAGTTGCCCGCGGGTGTATAGGAAGTTGAGAGCGGAAGCGCATGTTCTCGAAAAGCAGGGTCATTGGCACGAAAAGCCGCCCTACAAGCCTGCCCGCGCTTTTTAGCTTTTTCCATAAAAGTATCAATATAGTCTTGATCGAAAAAGAGATTATTACGATAAACAATCATCTCCTCACGTTTTTGCGGAAAGTGCTCACCAATCTGTAATTCGGTGGTACTTGTTATATACTTTGAAAGAACACTCTCCTGCAAATCAAACAAAGCCTTATTGTGAATACGCAATGCACGCGCCTCTTCACCAAAAGGATGAATCTTTTTGGGCACAAGCTCACCCGTAATCGGGTCTTTTTCAAGGTTAGGCAAAATAACTCTTCTCATAAAAACAAACCCTTAACGCAACTAAATCTTATCAGAAATGGGTTAGAAGAACCCGCCCCCTAATCAAAGAAACGGGTTCTTCTAATCGCCAAAATTATATCTCTAATAAAGTCTATTCTGTTATTTTTTCAGTAGTCTATCTTACCACTTCTTTACTTGGATTGGGTGAGATTTAGAAGAAAAAACCGCCTAAAATTACCGCCGTTAACGTAGTGGTTAAGTTATCAACATCTTTAAAGGGGAGGGATTCGACCAGCATGACGCCAAAAGCAATAATGGCAATAGAAAAAAGAGAATCAGCGGCTGAAAAATCAAAATTACCTGAATAACTATAAATTGCTACTATCAAAATAGCAAGTGCCCACCCGCCAAGGAATACTGCCAGAGAGCCAGCAACCGTTTTCTCTCTACTCCATGGCAATTTTGGCGATTTCATATTTCGCCCAACCACATCGGCTATCCCATCACCGCCACACATCATCATAAGGGCAATAATGCCAACGGGAGAATCTTTCCAGAAAATGATGGTCATCAAAACAAAAGCAATGCCATAGTAAAGCGGACCGCGCAAAACCTCTTTAGGGTCACCAGTGCGAGACATGGCTTTTACAGAGGCTTCATCTTTAAGAATTCCTAAGCCTATTAAAGCAAATTGCACCGTAATCGCAAAGGGGACTAACGCCGCCATCCAACGCGCGGCGGGCGCATTATCAAAAAGAAGCCAACATAGCACAAAGATAGGACCAGTGCCAATATGGATAATTTTGCGACTCAAACGAGATTCTATCCAGCCACGATGCGCGAAAAAATCCATCAAACGCAAAAAGCCGAGCGCGGCAGCAAAAGTGATGATAAGAGCTATCCAATTATTCATTAAATCTCCAGAAAATTCAGGCTAAGGACTTAGGAAGAAATAAAGTAAGCGTTCAGCCATATTGAAATTATGCCTTAAGCTTTCAACGCGAATTTACGCGAATGAGCGAATGACGCGAATTTTTAATGCTTTTGCTGCATTTTTCCAGAAAGTTTATATGTTTTTGTCATCTTTGCACATATAAAAAACAAAAAAGTTTTTAAAACCCGCGAAAATCTGTCTAATCCGTAAAATCCGCGTTCTGTTTTGAAACCCCTGAACGCTTACGAAATAAATTATCCATTAATGAGGCGAAATTTGAGTGAAGTATGCTTAAAATGCATAAGTTATTTAAATTCCATTCCTAAGGGCTAACGCAACTCTCGTCCAAATGGAAAAAGAGCCAACGGGATCAACTTAAAATGTTGCATGGCAAAGGGCAAACCAATAATGGTGATCGCAAGAAGTGCGCCATGCAACACGTGGGATACAGCAATCTCCCAACCAAAAAGGAGTGCCCAAAGAACGTTTAAAAATATATTCAATGCGCCCCCTGCGTTATCTAACGCTACAATTTCACGTCCAAAAGGCGACATTGTAGCAACACCCAGCTTCATCGCCTGTATGCCAAAGGGGATGCCGATAATCGTTACCATGAAAAGCATCCCGCCAATGATATAGCCCATCCCAGAGATGAAACCGCCCAAAATTAGCCAAATTATATTACCCAAACAGCTCATTATATTTCTCCTTGATAAAAAATTAGATAATTATTCGTAAGCGTTCAGACCTCAGATTTTAGACATCAGATTTGCCGAAAACAACTAGATTGTAAAGCCTTTATGGCAGTTGCTCAAAATTTGGGAGCACTAAAGAGTTGTTGGTTAATTTTACGCCGCCCTCTCTGCCCTTCGGGCATCTCCCCCAAAATGGGGAAGAATTTCCCCTCTCCCGTTTTGGGAGAGGGACGACCTGAGCGTAGCGAAGGGGTGAGGGAAGTTCCAACAACCTTTTAGTGCTCCCCAAAATTTTGACGG
>CAZAWS010000010.1:0-12186 GCA_964488755.1 uncultured Anaerolineaceae bacterium
CAACAGGTTTTTGGTAGATGGGCGTTGTCATTTTGATTCCTTTTTTGTACACGGAGTTAAACGGACTTCACGGAGAAGAACTTTTTGTGGGATGAAGAACCGCGACGCGCGTGATTTGGGCTTGGGTGCTGGGAGTGAACAGTTTCTCGGCGTGAGCTTTTGTCTGCCCCATGTGTCAGGCGAGATAAATATCGCGCCACGAGCGTAGTGCGATATTTATCTCGCATTTTAAAAGTGCTCTCAATCCCGAAGGGATGGTATTTTTATAGATATGGATTGAATAATATTCATAACCCCGAAGGGGTGATAGAGTTTGTCTGCTATGTCATCCTTTCAGGATTTATTTCAGCATTATGATGTGGTTATAATCCTAACATCCCTTCGGGATTGTAGAATGCAATGCGAGGTGTTGCTGGAAAGGGGGGCAGATAGATGTTCACGCCAAGAAGATGTTGATTGATGGCACGCAAGTTTAGGTCACGTTCGTTACGGAGCACTTTATCTAATAATATATGAAAAGTTTTTCTCCGTGTAATCTGTAAAATCCGCGTACGAAAAAATCATCCAGCAAATTTTTCTCTTTCTTTTTGCAATCCGCGAAGGGCAAAGAAGAGAATCGGAATCAATCCCAAATTGATGAGGGCGATTGCGCTGAATACGCCGGAATATCCGAGATCGTCTACGAAGCGAGTGGCGAGGGCTTCGCCTGCGCCGATGCCGATATTGCCGACTGTCATCAGGATAGCAAACATGGAGCCGGCGATGCGTTTGTCGGTGATGCCCATCGAGTAAGTGGCGTAGACTGTCCAGTGAAAGGCGACCACGATGCCCCATAAAACGCCCACGATGAGAATGGTGTTGAGACTGGTGGTGCGGCTGAAAACAAATCCGCCAATGGTGACCATCGAAACGGTGCTGAGTGCGGCGTTTTTGATGCCGATTTTATTAATTAACCAGCCAAGAATGAGCGCACCGATGACCATGCCTACGCCTTTGAGCATCCCGTAGCGTCCAAGTATGGCGGGGCTGATTTGAAGCTCATCGCTCATATAGAGGGTGACGAGACCATCTATGCCCTGAAAAGTTGTCCATGCTATGATGATAAAGAAGATATAGAGCAAATAATTGGGGCGGACGAGTTGTTTGAAGGCAGACCATTCAAATTTTTCGCGCTCGGCGCGTTGATCTGGCTCTTTGACTTGAAAAACCATGATGAGCGGAAACAGAATAATGACACCCATCACCAAAAAGATTGCCGAAAAACCCATCCGCTCGGCGATGAGACCAAAGACGAGTGAAAGGATGATGAATCCTGCCGCTCTACCACCTGTCATCACGCTTTGCACGCGACCTTGATCTTCTGGCTCGGTGATGTCTACCGCGAGGGCATCGGCTGTTGCATCGAAGAGAGTCATGGCTGAAACACCGATGAGGATAATAACTGTCATTGTGCCAAATTGGTCGGCGGGGTCAACCCAAAAAGCGGAGCCAAAGGCTACCGCGGAGAGAATCAGCCCGATGACCATATAGGGCATCCGGTAGCCTTTTCCGAAGAGATTGACGCGATCGCTGAGAATGCCGAATACCCATTTGAGCATGAAGGGAACTAGAGCTAATCCCGCCAATGTGGCGATTTTGTCGGCGGGGATGCCAACTGCGTTGAGGTGAGGTTTGAAGAAGTTGAGTTGGTAGGCTTGAATTACGCCCTGCACGAAGTAAAGCGCGCCGAACATCAAAAATAGAAAATTGCGGGATTTGTTGGTTTGCATGGGGGATTTTGCTCCTTTGGGTTTGTTTGGATGATTGTACCAAAGGATTGAATGCGGTGCTTCGACCAACTCAGCACAAGTTTTACGGATTGGACGGATTCGCGCGGATTTTTAAAATATTGGATGCGTGTCTTGGAGTGAGGTAGAAAAATAAGCTATAATGAGAGAAATAAGTCTAAGAAGGAGATGAAGATGGTGACAGCAACGATTTCTATAGAAACTCTTGTGCCAGAAGATGTCTATTTGACTTAGCAGAAAGATATATATACAATCGCATTATGAATTATGAATGGGACGATAAGAAGTGCAATAGTAATCTCAAAAAACATAAAGTAGATTTTTCTGCTGTTGGAAGTTTTGATTGGCAAAGTGCGCTGATTATTGAGGGTAATCGTAGAGATTATGGAGAAACACGTTATCGCGCAATGGGATTAATCGGCTCTCGTCTTCATGCTCTGGTATTTACTACGCGTGGCGAAAAAGTTCGCGTAATTAGTTTGCGTAAGGCAAATCGTAGGGAAGTGAAAAGTTATGAAGAAAAAATATAACGAAAACCCCGAATGGACAAAAGAAGATTTCAGCAACGCGCGACCTACAGCCGAGGTGCTTCCTTTTCTTCTTGCTCAAGAAGAAAAGAAGAAAGAACCCGTTTCTCTCCGCTTAAGTTCTGATGTTTTATCTTATTTCAAATCTTATGGAGAAAATTGGCAGAGAAGGCTTAACGAGGCTCTTCAAGAATATATTGCTGTGCATCAAAATTGATAAATCTTCCCCTTTTGCTTATGAGATTCTCTCTACAGGGATAGAAATCGTATAGCGCAGAGATAATTTCCGAATGAAACCTGACAGGTCTCCAAGACCTGTCAGGTTTTTTGTTTCGAGATGGCTTGGGATTTTGCGCGGATTTTTAAAAACTTCTTTGCTATAATTGGGGCGTTGTTAAAGTTTTATGTTATTTGAAACATTAGCGTCATTCGCCAATTCGCGATATTCGCGTTGAAAACAGGAGGCTCAAAAATGCCAAAAAACTACGACACCATAATAATTGGCTCTGGCGCAGGCGGAATAACTGCCGCAGTCTGAGACCTGACAGGTTTTGAAAACCTGTCAGGTCTGGGATGGCAACGCATCTAGAAAACACTCGCACACTTTCTCTAAATTCTCCTTTGTGAAGGCAAAACATGTCCAACCCTGAACCTCTACTATATGGAACGTATTACCACATCTACAATCGCGGGAATAACGGGGAAAATATCTTTGTTGAAAAACGTAATTATCCATATTTTTTAGAGTTGTACACGAAATATATTACCCCCATTGCGGATACTTACGCGTATTCTTTGTTGAGAAATCATTTTCATTATGGGGTGAGGATTAAAGAGAAAGAAGAGATTTTTGGTGACCCGCGGTTACCTAAAAACCTGACAGGTCTTAGAGACCTGTCAGGTTTGCCCGAAGGACTTCCAAGCCAGCAATTCTCAAACTTTTTCAACGCCTACGCAAAGTCTATTAACAAAGCGTATCATCGTAGCGGGGCTTTATTTGAACGTCCATTTGGTCGAAAAATGATTACGGGGGAGGCTCATTTTGTTCACCTAATCAAATATATTCATTTTAATCCGCAAAAACATGGCTTTGTTGATGATTTTCGAGAATGGAAACATTCTTCTTATGAAGCCTTGTGTTCAACTGCACCGACCAAACTTAATCGCAAAGAAACTCTTTGGTATTTTGGGGGTCTTGAAGCGTTTAAAAAAGAGCATGAAAGCGAAGTGATTGATAATGATTTTGTTCAAAAATTTGTTGACGAGGATGTTGATTGACAACTTGATAACGATAATTTCTAGACCTGACAGGTTTTAAAAACCTGTCAGGTCTCCTACTAAGGAGACTCAAAAATGCCAAAAACCTACGATACCATAATAATCGGCTCTGGTGCGGGCGGATTAACCGCCGCCGTTGCCCTCGCCCAAGCGGGACAAAAAGTCCTCGTCTGTGAACAGCACGAAGTTGCGGGCGGGTGGACACATTCTTTCACCCTCAACGGATATCGTTTTAGCCCGGGCGTTCACTATATCGGCGGGATTCAGGCGGGCGGCTCGCTGAATCGGATTTATCGCGGGCTGGGCGTATCGAATCATCTCGAATTTTGCGAACTCAACCCCGATGGCTACGACCATATCATCATCGGGCAGAAGCAATACGATTTCCCCAAAGGTAAAGAAAATCTCAAGGCGCGGCTCATCGAATACTTCCCGCACGAGGCGGAGGGGATTGAAAATTATATCGAAATGATTGACAAAATGGTCATCGGAGTCAACTCTTTGGGCAAGGTCAAAAATGCTAAAACGGCGGTCAAAGCGGCGGGAAAATCCATGTCGCTTTTGCGCTGGGCGACTCGTTCTGGGCAAGATTTAATCGAAAACTTCATCACTGATCCCGTTTTGCGCGGCATTTTGGCGGGGCAATCTGGCGATCACGGGATGCCGCCTTCGCAGGTCTCGGCGTTTGTCCACGCGGGCATCACGCATCATTATTTCAACGGCGGCTACTATCCGCGCGGCGGCGCGTTCGCCATTCCCCGCGCCTTCGTTCGGGAGCTGAAGCAAGCCGGGGGCGAGTTGCGTTTATCCACGCCTGTAGAAAAGATTCTGGTTGAAGATGGGAAGACGATTGGGATTCGCCTCGCGGACGGGGAAATCATCCACTCAAAATATATCGTTTCAAATGCAGACCCGGAAGTGACCTTCGGCAAATTAACGGGGCGCGCATCCCTGAGCAAAAAATTGCTTGGCAAACTTGATCGCGTGACCTATTCGACCTCTGCCCTGAGCTTGTTTTTTGCTGTAGACATGGATTTGCGTGCCGCTGGGCTGGATTCTGGCAATTTCTGGTTCTACGATGATGAAGATGTGAATGGGGCTTACGAGAAGGGGCTGACGGATTACGCGCTGAAAGCCGAGATGCCCAGCTCGATGTTTTTGACGGTGACCACGCTAAAAGACCCCTCGAAAATGCACGGCGGCATTCACACTTGTGAGGCGTTTACCTTTGTGGATTACGGCGCATTTGAAGAATGGTCTGGCTCAAAATATGGTGATAGACCCGCTGGTTATGAAGCCGAAAAAGAAGAATTGGCGGAGAAATTATTTAGGAAATTAGAGAAACACGTACCGGGGATTAGCAAAAATATCGTTTTCTGGAACTTAGCGACCCCGCTGACGAACGAGCATTATATCAACGCGACGCGCGGCAACCAATATGGAATCTCGAAAAGCCGGCGGCAGGTGGGACCGGGTGCATTCCCGATTCGGACGGAAATTGAAGGCTTGTTTTTATGCGGGGCGAGTACGATTTCTCACGGCGTTGCGGGCGTGACGGCATCCGGCTTGGCGGCGGCAAAAAGCATCTTGGGTTGCAAAACATCCGATTTGCTCAAACAAGATGGCGCAGAGATGAAGATTTATCCATCCGATGATATTTCAGCGTGGTCCCCGGAATTGCAGGAGAAGATTGAGAAGGGGAAAGAGAAATAAAAACGATAGAACGCAGATTTAACAGATTAGGCGGATTTACACGGATTTTAAAAACCTGTTTTGTTTTTAAAAATCTGCGTAAATTTGCTTTTAGCGTAGCGGCATCCGTAAAATCCGCGTTCTATCCTTCACGCGATAATCTCAAATTCTTCATCGACTAAAGTCATATCGTACCAATTCTCATCCACCCATTTGGCTACAGTTTGCAAAGTCCGCTGGGATTGTGCGCCGCTATTGCTCACCACTGCACAACCGATAACGGTGCTTTGCCAAACATCGTGCAAATCCATTTCGGCGACAGAGATATTAAACTCTTTATGCAGGCGCGTTAATAACGGCTTTAGTCGGCTGCGCTTTTCTTTCAGCGATTTACAGCCGGGGATGGTGAGGTGGAGGGTGAGGTATCCAAGCATAGTTATATATTAGCGTTCTGCGCGCGTTGAATCATTCTGTCGATTTGTTCATTCGTATTAACGGGATAAAATTTTATTGTAGGGTGCATATTTTGGAAAACGCGAAAAATCTCGTCGGCAAAGGCTTGCCCAATCATATCTACATCTTTGAAATCAAGAATAATTTCTTTGAATTTTTCAAAACGAGCTAAGAGACGTTTTGCCTGAGAGCGGGAAATCAAATTTTCATCTCCGTATCTCGCTAAAAACACAGGAATTTGAGTTTTATCAAAACCATACTCGTCAGGTGCCGCATAATAATCGAAAATATCTTTCATTTTACGGGTTGAACTGAGACGAACTTTCAATATGAATTGTGTTCCTTGTTGAATATCTTGTTTTTCAAGTAGCCAGTCTCTCCCTTCAATGGAGTCGCTTCTTCCTAAATGAGCTAAATGCAAACTTCCGGAACGAATAGAGAATCTATCAAACATTCTTGATGTAAAAAAAATCCCTTCTCCTGTGTGGCGCGTGGGATCGGTGGTTAATTTTCCTTTTGATAATTCTAATACCGCGTGGCGAGCATCGTCCAAATCTAAATCGCGTTGGATTTTCTTGAAAATGCCAACGCCATTATCTTCAATGCGCACTGTTGCCCAAGTCGCGGTGCGTTGTAAGGATAGAGTCAGTAGATCACCTTCTGAGTGATCGATCGCGTTATTAATCATTTCGGTTACGCCATAATCAAAGATACTTAGTACATTTTTGGGGAGGTCAGCCAAATGCGGGCGAAGATTTTTTCGCCAAACTTTATCTTCTTCTAAACCATCTAAGGGAAGTTCCCAAGAAAGGTCTTCGAGAATAGCCAGCCCGTACCGTTTATTCCTAGTGTTCCCCTCAGAAACAAGCATTTTATTATTCTCTAATTTCTGAGTATATCTAAATATGGCTTGACGTGAGATATTAAATTCTTCCGCGGTCAAAGAAGCGATGTTTTGTGGGTTTTCTTCAACATTTTCTAAAATGAAGTTTTGAATTTCTTCGGTTTTTTTTCGTGCTTTAGCCACGATAGTATCCTTTTGTGTAGTATATTGTCAACTTTTTCTTCGGGTATTGTAAGCTCGTTTTGAGTTATTGTCAACAATGATAAAGGGAATTGTAAGCATCCACGCCTCTCCCCTATCCTAACCTTCTGCCAAGGGCGGGGGAAGAGACATGTCTCGCAGAGATACATTCTCCCCCCTCGGGGGAGATGTCCGAAGAACAGAGGGGGAAAGCGTCAGCCAATTTTAGCCATTGCCGATTTCTGTTCTGAACTTAGTATTTCCTATAAACACTGCCACGCGGGGCAATCGTAAGTATCAAGATAATCAATTTTTCATCTTCAATCTTATAAATAATGCGCCATTGCCCAACCCGTATGCGATAAAGTTCTTTATGCCCCGTCATCTTTTTATATCCGCTGGGACGCGGCTCTTCGGCAAGTGCGCTAATTGCTTTCCGCATTCTTTCTAGCATTTCACCGCGTAAGCGTTTTATTGTTTTTTCTGCCTTGCGATGGACAATGATTTCCCAATGCTTTTTCCCCATAATTTATTCTCCGCTATCTAGTTCTGCATTAATTTCATCCCAAGAGCGTGCTACGGATGGGTCTTCTTTCCATTCTTGGTATGCGGCATTTGCTTCACGCACAGCACGTATTTCTTCTAAAGTTTCTCTGATTTGAGCATAATCTACTGCTGGAATCATCACAGCAATTTCTTTACCATTGCGCTCAATGAGCATGTCTTTTCCTATAAAAACTTGATCTAAAATACTGCGCCAATTTGCACGCGCATCGCCGCTTTTTACTTTTGTAGGGAACATTATCACTCCTTTGCTTCGTACAAATTGTACGCTTTGTACGAAGCAGTGTCAAGATAGTTGAAAAATCTTCATCAACTCCCAATTCCCAAATCACGATTAACGATTTACAATTCACTTATGAATAAAAACTACGAAAAATCCCTCGATTATCTTTACTCTTTTGTTAATTATAGCTTCAAACATTCCTCCGAACTTGCCAAAGCCGAATTCAACCTTGACCGTATGCGAGACCTTATGCGCCTGCTCGGCGACCCGCAAAACGATTATCCGATAATCCATATTGCTGGCTCTAAGGGCAAAGGCTCTACCGCGGCATTTACCGCGAGTGCTTTGCGTGCCGCGGGCTATTGCGTTGGGCTTTATACCTCGCCCCATTTACAAGAATTTACCGAGCGAATGCAGGTAAATGGCACGCCCATTTCAAAGGATGAATTCGCAAAGTTGGTTGAAGAGATAAAGCCCGCTGTTGAACAAGTTCCCTTTATTACCACTTTTGAGTTAGCTACCGCACTCGGATTTCTCCACTTTTCCCGTCAAAATGTGACCGCCGCAGTCGTTGAAGTTGGCTTAGGGGGACGATTAGATGCGACCAATATCATCACGCCCCTCGTTTCTGTGATTACATCCATCTCATTAGAACATACGGCGATTTTGGGGGATTCACTGGAAAAAATAGCGCGTGAAAAAGCAGGGATTGTGAAAGAAGGGCATCCCTTTGTCGTTTCGCCCCAGAAAGTGAACGTGAGTGCCGTTTTTGACTTGGTTGCTGAAGAGTACGACGTGCCGTTAACGCGTGTCGGACGCGATATCCTCTACAGAGTGAAAAAGAAATCCATAGATGGGCAAATGCTCGAAGTTTGGATGAGAAACGCACCCAAGATGAAACTCAGCATCCCCCTTTTGGGCGAACATCAGGTAGAGAACGCGGTCACGGCTTATGCCGCGTTGCTATCTGCAAGACGTGAGGGATTAATGATTAGCTCTGCGCAAATCAAGCAAGGATTTGCTGATACGCAATGGGCGGGGCGTTTTGAAATTTGGCGTGAAAAACCGCCAATTGTGTTAGACTCAGCCCATAATCCCGATTCTATTGTCAAACTACGTCAAACGCTAGATGAGTATTTCCCTGATGAAAAAGTGGTACTTATTTTTGGCGTTTCAGAAGATAAAAAAGTAGCCGAGATGTTGGAGACACTCGCTCCACGTTTAGAGAAAGTGATATTTACGAAAGCCGAGCATCCCCGCGCAGTTGATGCCGAGAATCTGCTCACCATCGCCCAGCAAGTTGAAGTCACGGCAGAGGCAATCACGCCTGTCGAAGCCGCGGTTGCTCAGGCATTGGAAGATGTTAATAAAACGCGCGCCCTCCTCCTATCTGCAGGATCCATTTTTGTCACTGCGGCAGTGAGGGCGGTCTTGAGTGAGAAATAGCGGAGTCCAAAATCTCCAGATTTTGGCGTATTCAATGTCTGGAGACATTGACTCCTAATCTAAAGGAAATTATGAAAGAAAACGATTGGCTTTTTGAAGATGAAGAAGATTTTGGTATATCGCTTTCTCAGCGAACAGAGGAGCTTTATAGCGTTGAAAACCGTGAGGGGGACGAAGAGGGGCTTTTCGAGGCTTGGGCTGTGCCTTTGCGCGATTTAGTTATTTTTCCGCGCATGGTTTCCCCGATTTTTGTGGGGCGAGAGACTTCGCTCTTGGCAATTCAAGAGGCGCAATCTAATGACCAAACGGTAATTGGGCTAACACAGCGTGAGGCAGAAGATGATAAGCCCGGCACAGATGGGTTTTTGTCTGTTGGCGTTGAGATGGCGGTGGGGCGTTTGCTGAGTATGCCAGAAGGGGCGAGTTCTGCGCTGGTGCAGGGGCGGCGGCGGGTAGAAATTGTTGAATTTGTTCAGATGAAGCCATTCTTGCGCGTGCGGGTGCGTTTGCTTCCAGAATCTAAAGATGTTAATAAAGAGATACGCGCACTTATGCGCTCTGTGCTGGAATTTTTCAATAAATATGTTCATTTAGACCGTGCTTTGCCCGATGAAGCCTATCTTTATGCTTTAAATATCAGCGAGCCGGGGTGGTTGGCAGATATGATTGCCTCCACTTTGGTAATTGATGTGCAAGAAAAACAGAAACTGCTCTTGCTTTCTAATCCTCGTGAGCGTTTAGAAAAATTACATTTTTTATTGGCACAAGAAGTAGATGTTTTGGAGCTAGAAGATAAAATCCATACTCGTGTTCAGTCGAAGATGAGCCAAAATCAGCGCGATTTTTATTTGCGCGAGCAGTTAAAAATTATTCAAAAAGAGTTGGGTGAAGAAGATGTTTGGCAACAGGATGTAAATGAATTACGTGAAAAAATCAAAGAAGCCAAATTGCCCAAAGAAGCAAATGAAACTGCCATAAAAGAGTTAGCGCGCCTAGAGCAAATGCCCCCAATGGCACCCGAAGTTGGGATTATTCGCACTTATATTGAGTGGATTATCGACTTGCCATGGAACGATTTTTCTAAAGATAAATTAGGCGTGAAGCGCGCTGCTAAAATTCTTGAGCGTGACCATTATGGATTGAAAAAGGTCAAAGATAGGATTTTAGAATATATTGCCGTGCGCTCTTTGAAACCGAAAAAGGAACGACAGCCGATTTTATGCTTTGTGGGCGCACCCGGCACAGGGAAAACGTCTATAGGGCGATCGATTGCCGAATCGCTCGGACGTGAATTTGCGCGGGTTTCTTTGGGCGGTGTGCGAGACGTGAGCGAGATACGCGGTCATCGGCGAACTTACATCGGCGCGTTGCCCGGACGTATTATCCAGACCATTAAACGAGTTGGAAAAGCGAACCCGCTTTTTATGCTAGATGAGATAGATAAACTCGGCTCCGATTTTCGTGGCGATCCTTCATCCGCTTTGCTTGAGGTTTTAGACCCCGAACAAAATAACGCCTTTAGTGACCATTATCTTGAAATTCCTTTTGATTTATCAAAAGTGATGTTTATTACTACTGCGAACTCTTTGCATAATATCCCCGATGCCTTGCTCGACCGCATGGAAGTGATTGAGTTTTCTGGTTATATTGAAGAAGAAAAAATAGAGATAGCGAATCAATACCTGCTTCCACGCCAAATTGATGAGAGCGGCGTGCATGATTTAGGTATCCGCTTTTCAGATGGGGCGTTGCAAAGCATTATTCGTCAATATACCTATGAGGCAGGTGTTCGGAATTTAGAGCGCGAGATTGGTCGCGTTTGCCGAAAAATAGCGCGGCTCAAGGCAGAGACAAAACGCTTCCCGCAGCAGATTAGTTCGCGGACAATTGAGAAACTTTTAGGACCTCCCGAATACTTTATGACAGAAATCGAAGAAGAAGATGAGGTTGGTGTGGCAACGGGTTTAGCGTGGACAATGAACGGCGGCGAGATTATGGCTATCGAAGTGGCTATTATCGAAGGTAAAGGCAACTTGCAAATCACGGGGCGAGTTGGGGACGTGATGCAAGAATCTGTGCAAGCTGGGCTAACGTATATTAAATCTCGCGCAAGGGATTTTGATATTCCGATCAAGATTTTTGACCAAATTGACGTTCACCTTCATTTGCCAGAAGCCGCAATCCCGAAAGACGGTCCTAGTGCAGGCATCACGCTCACGACTGCACTGATTTCGGCGTTGACCGGGCATCCCGTTTACCGAGATGTCGCGATGACGGGGGAAATCACGTTGAGGGGACGCGTGCTCCCGGTTGGTGGGGTGCGAGATAAAGTTCTCGCCGCGCATCGCGCTGGGATGAAGGTCGTCCTATTGCCAGAGAAAAATGTCAAAGATTTGATTGATATGCCAAAATCGGCACGCAATGATTTAAAGATAATCCCCGTAAAACACTTAGATCAAGTGCTAGAAATTGCTATCGCGCCAGAACAAATGCTTGAGCCGTTGAGACCGAGTGAGGAAGAAGAGTAAAAGCTGAACTGCCAAGAACTGAACCGCCAAGAACGCCAAGAAAAGCAAGAGAAGGTTTAAAGTGCTGAACCGCCAAGAACGCAGAGAAAAAGAGAAAATAAAAAACAGGAAAAAAAGATAATGAGAAAAGAGCCTGACAAAGAATTAGATGAATTGGCATATAAGGTGATTGGCGCGGCAATGGAAGTTCATCGCACTCTTGGACCAGGATTTTTAGAAAGTGTTTATGAAGAAGCTCTGTGTGTTGAGTTAAAAAGGCGTGAAATTTCTTTTGAAAAACAAGCTGAAATCTCTATCCAGTATAAAGGTCACGCTGTTGGAAAAGGCAGGTTGGATTTATTGGTAGACAAAAAACTGGTCGTTGAATTGAAAACGGTAGAGAGTTTTGCGCCAATACATCAAGCACAAGTTATCTCATATCTCAAAGCAACGGGCTTAGAACTTGGGTTGCTCATTAACTTCAAAGTCCCCTTGCTCAAAAATGGCATCAAACGCGTAATTCTTTCTTCTTAAACACTTTTAACCGCCAAGACGCAAAGAAAAAACATTTTTAGTTTTAAACCTTAAAAACTTGGCGTTCTTGGCGGTTCAAAACTTCACATTAAATACTTTAACCGCCAAGACGCAAAGAAAAAACATTTTTAGTTTTAAACCTTAAAAACTT
>CAZAWS010000010.1:12286-12364 GCA_964488755.1 uncultured Anaerolineaceae bacterium
GGCGTTCTTGGCGGTTCAAAAAAAAGGATAAACCCATGAATCTAAAAGGAAAAGTAGTTCTCATCACTGGTGCCTCCT
>CAZAWS010000010.1:12464-16767 GCA_964488755.1 uncultured Anaerolineaceae bacterium
AAGGATAAACCCATGAATCTAAAAGGAAAAGTAGTTCTCATCACTGGTGCCTCCTCTGGTTTTGGTGCCGATGCTGCTCATCTTTTTGCGCAAGAAGGGGCAATTGTGGTGCTAGCGGCGCGTAGGCTAGATCGTTTGCAAAAACTAGTCAACAAAATTCAAGACTCTGGGGGCGAAGCCCTTGCCATCCCGGTCGATATTGCAAAAGTAGATGAAGTGCATCTCATGGTTCAAAGCACGCTTGATTTCTACGATCATATAGATATTCTTGTTAATAACGCGGGCTTTGGCAAATTTAACTGGTTCGAAAAACTCGAATACGAGCGGGATATTGAAACCCAAATAGCCGTCAATCTTACGGGGCTAATCCAAGTTACGCACACCGTTTTGCCGCATATGTTAGCACGTAGGCAAGGGCATATTATCAATATGGCATCGGTTTCTGGCTTCACGGCTAGCCCGCTTCACAGCATTTACGCGGCAACAAAATTTGGTGTGCGCGGCTTCACCACCTCCCTACGCCGAGAACTAAAGCCTCTTGGCATCCACGTCACGGGCATTTACCCTGGTCCTGCAAAAACCGAATTTATGGATGATTCGGGTGAATACACAGCTTTGGGCAATCTGCCTGTGCCTGAATGGATATTCATGGAATCAGAAGACGTTGCCAAAAAAGTTGTTCAAGTTGCCAAAAAGCCACGTCGCAGAGTCATTATGCCTTGGGGCTTTGCAATTATCATTTTCCTAGATAATTTTTTCCCACATATTTCTGATTGGATTCAAAGTCGGTTTTCAAAAAAATATCATTAACTTTAAGACCTGACAGGTTTTTAAAACCTGTCAGGTCTCCTTTTGTTTGGAGGATTAATGGACGCGTCCCGTTTAAAAAACATCTCAAATGCCCTAACAGAATCAGGTTTGGATGCGCTTGCGCTCAATCCCGGTTTCAGCTTGCTTTTTGCAAGTGGACTTCATTTTCACCTGATGGAACGTCCCACGGTTGCCCTCTTCGCAGTAGACGGTCGTATTGCCATCGTTTTACCAGAATTAGAAGTTGCCAAATTAGCCAATCTCTCTTATGAAATAAAAGCCTTCCCCTATGGCGAAAACCCCAAAACGTGGACAGAAGTCTTCCGCAACGCCATCAAATACCTCGACTTAGACGGGAAGAAAATCGGCGTAGAACCCCTTTCCATGCGGATTTTTGAATACCGCTACCTCCAAGCCGCCGCCCCGCAGGCCACCTTCCCAGACGCAACAGAAACCATAGCCTCCCTAAGAATGATTAAAGGCGAGAAAGAAATAGCCGCCTTGCGTAAAGCCGCAGAAATTGCTCAAAATGCGCTTAAAGCAACTTTGCCAATGATTAAAATAGGCGTTAGCGAAAAAACGATTGCCGCAGAATTAGTTAGCCAATTGCTCAAAAATGGATCAGAGTCTCCCCTTCCATTTCAACCCATTATATCTGGTGGGGAGAATTCCGCAAATCCGCATGCCACGCCCTCCGAGCGTAAACTTCAAGAAGGCGATCTCCTCGTCATAGATTGGGGCGCACGCTACGGCGATTATATCTCTGACATCACCCGCACCTTTGCGATTGGCGAAATTGACGCGGAATATCGCAAAATCCACGAGATCGTGCAAGCCGCGAACGCCGCTGGGCGTGCTGCGGCAAAACCCGGTCTCCCCGCCAAAGTGGTAGATATTGCCGCGCGAAAAGTGATTGAAGAAGCAGGTTACGGACAATACTTCACTCACCGCACAGGGCACGGAATCGGTATGGAAGCCCACGAAGCCCCGTATATGCGCGACGATAATGAGCGCATCTTAGAAGTGGGCATGGCATTTACCGTTGAGCCGGGCATTTATCTCCCAAATCGCAATGGTGTTCGCGTAGAAGATGATATGGTGATAACGGAAAATGGCGCAGAGAGTTTGTCCACTTTGCCGCGAGAGATTGTTGTGCTTGGGTAAAAGCATCTGGAGATACACAGAAATGTTTTTTTTAAAACTTATTTGGAAAAACAAAATAATAGCTTTTGTAGCTTTGATTTCGGCTCTTGGGCTTTCTGTTTTTTTTTATAGTTATTGGCTTGTTCCTGCAATAAGCCCATTGAGTATAAGAGTTGCTGTTTATACTATTTCCATAGGTGTTGTGGGGATGGCTGTTTATTTTCTGGCTATTTTAAAAGCGTTTCCATTATTTCAAAAACTTGATTTCTATATCAAAGTAATACTCATTGCGACAACCGTTATCATCGGAGGCAGTGTTTTTTATATAACAAATACTACTGTGGAAAAAAAGGCGTATTTTTGGTTTTTATTGCCTGAACAAGAATTAGAAATTTATGTTCCTTCAACTCTTTCTCCAACTGAAAATAACCATGCTGTTACTTGGTTTACAACTTCGCTTGAAGAAGTATCCTATAACAATATAATTTATACTGGGTGGACAAGGGAAAATGATCGTTTATTGCTTATTGATGCGCCAACTAATTCTTTTGTATGGAAAGGAAGAGTAGGGGATCAGGCGACCATTGTTTTTCACTTGCTCCCTCAATCAGAAAAAATACAAATATATTGGAACAACCAAAAAGAAGAACTCGATCTTAAATTAGAGGCTGGGGACGAATACATTTATAAAAAGTATTTCCAAGTGCCATGGTATGCTACAAGTGAATTTGTTTTTTTGCTGGGGAGTTATCAGATAGCGTTATTTTTTTTACTAACCAGTATTTTCCTTGCACACTATATTAGTAATGTAACCGATAATGGTATAAAGACATTTCCTATTGCCATTCAAGAAAATGGAGAACAGAATGGAAAAGGAAAAACTCAAGAGATAAGTATCATCGTAGGTTTTGTATTATTGGCATTAGGGTTGCGTGTATTTAATCTTGAAAATTTTCCCCCATATGTAGATGAATATGCTCATTTCCTCGCGGCAAAGCAAATCTTGCAAGGGTATCAGCTTGATAGTGTTTATCAACGAAGTTTGTGGGTTGTTACTCTCCCTGTAACTTTGGCATTTCGGCTATTTGGAAACGAGCTATGGGTAGCTCGTCTTCCTGGCGTGTTGTTTAATGCTTTTGCTATTATTCCTTTATATCTCCTTACAAAAAAAATAAATAAGAACATAGCAATGATTTCTGCATTTCTTTATGCATCTAGCCCATGGATTATTGCTACGGCGAGGAACACAAGAGAATACGCTTTTTACCCTTTTTATTTTTATTGGATAGCTTTTGGATTAATCGAATTTATAGAATGGATATCTCAAGATTTCAATTTACAGCAAATTTGGAAAGAACTGACCAGAAAAAAAAGATGGGGGACTGTTTTGCTCTTACTTCTTCCAATTCTATACATCAAAGTAGATATTTTTTCAACATTTGGATTGGTTATTCTTGTCTATGCTGTGGCTTTTTTATTTTTAGGTATTAGACTGTATCAAGCTAAAAGAAAAAATGTTTTGCTATGGGTTGGTCTGTTTGGTTTCGGAATTCCTGTAGCACTTCCTTATATAAAGATGTTGCTCAATCTCAATTTTCGTAATTATCCAACTATAATTTTTTTAAATAGTCCGCAACAATGGTATTTTCAAAAACCATTATTGATTCCAATAATTATATTGATAAGTAGTTTTGTGGGAACAATTATTTTCGTAAAGCGTAATTTGCTCTTAGCTTATATTTGGGTACTTTTTGGTACGAGTTATATTGTTTTCAGTTTTATCTTCGTTCATTACTTTAAACCACGTTATATTATTTTCTTGGAGTATTGGTTTCTTATTCTAATAGCAATCGGCTTTTATATGATGTGGTTGTTTCTAAAAGAAATATTCCCATTAAAACTTGCAAAAACAACTATGTTTTTTGTTGGATTGGCATTTTTTAGTATTTCGCAGACGCTAATTCCCATGCAAGAACGAGAACCTTCTTGGATGGGATATTTTCCCATCGATGGAGAAGCACACCTAAGCGTTGATGAAGTTGACGCTTTCTTCTCGAATCAAGTTACAGATGATAGTGTTTTGGTAGCAACGATGTATGGTTCTCACATAAACTGGAGAAACGAACCTAAATTCAAATCAGTTTTTGGTTATAATTATCGGGCAAATGATTTGGAAAAATTAGAAGAAATTATTGCTGGAAACGAGAAGGGGTACCTTGTCTTTGATACATATCGCCAACAATATATTGCAATTCCTTTAGAAAACTTTAAACTTGGAGATACTCAAATTGAGTTTGTTGGTTTATTTGGAGATCAATATGTTTGGAGATGGAATAATTGAAAAACAGAT
>CAZAWS010000011.1:0-4161 GCA_964488755.1 uncultured Anaerolineaceae bacterium
AAGTGAACTTTGTTATCGTGATGATGGGAGTGCAGAGCCGCTTTTCTTAGCAATGATGGCGGGCGTAACGGATTATAGTGATGAAGATTTTGCAGATGCAGAAGAAGTTGGCGAAGAAGAAAATTTAGTGAAATATACAATTACGGGTGATGAAATTTCTGCACCAGAATACGAAGATGTGTCGGCAGAGTTGAAGCCTTTGCAGGAAGACGGCGAAACACACGAGCGAGTTTGGGATTTTTTCTCAGCGATAATTCCGCAAGAAAGACGTGATTTTGTGAGTGATTATCTTGTTTTTACTGACGGCAAAAACGGCACGCTGGCGGCGGTAGAGCAAACGCAGGCTGACCCTTATGCGTGGATGGTCGAAATTGACCCCGAAGACACAACCGATATGCAAGATTTTACTTTTACGCTGATTCACGAATATGGGCATTTGCTTACATTGAATTCTGAGCAGGTTAAGGTGGATGAAACTGTTTTTTATAATCCCGAAGATGACGATGCTTATTTTGACGCAGAAGACAATTGTGCAACTTATTTTACGGGGGAGGGATGCGCAAATCCATCTTCTTATTTTTATCTTTTTTATGACGAGTTTTGGGCAGATACTTATAACGAATGGCTCGATATCGAGATGATAGAAGATGATGATGCTTATTATGATGCTTTAGATGAGTTTTGGGCAGGGCGTGAAGATGAATTTATCACCGAATATGCGATGACCAACCCAGGGGAGGATATTGCAGAATCTTGGGCTGTTTTTGTCACTCACCCCAAACCAACGGGCAATAGAATTGCTGATGAGAAGGTTTTATTTTTCTATCAATTCCCTGAGCTGGTAGAATTGCGTAGCGAAATTATTGCCCGCGCCTATTCTCGTTTGATCAGGGTGCAGTGATTTTTGTCCACAGATTTTACAGATTAGGCAGATTATTTGAAAAGAAAGGACACAATCATCAAAACCTATCTTCGCACTAACGCAAGGTATATTTTTTTCAACGGCATCGTAGCGGGCTTGCTCATTGCTTTATTGGGTGCGCTTCTTGGCTTTATAGCAAATAAAATTTTCTCTCCCGATTGGGGCACTTTGCTTTACGCCATGCGTGCTGCGGTTTGGGGGTACGGTATTGGCGTTCCTATGGGCGCTTTCAAGGCACACCGTAAATATGACGGAACGCGCTCCTTTTCGCGTGCTTTTTATAGCAGCATGAGCGCATTATTGGCGGTTGTTTTTCTATCTGAACCTCTGCAATTGGGAAATTCATCGCCATTGATGTGGGCTGGGGTGATTTTCTTCCCGCCTTTTGTGGCAACTCTCTTTTTATATGAACGTAAGAATGATTAGAAAAATAAAAAACTTTTTATTTAAGGTTCCTTTTTCCGTAACCATATTGGGGGTGGTGGCGTTAATTCTTGTGGTCTTAAATACTATTCGATTTGCCACTGCGCTTAGCCAATGGGATTTGATTTTGGACTTTATGCCGAATCCTGGACCTGCCTATATTGCAGCGACTGGCTTGTTGTGGGCATTGTGCTGGCTGATAGTTTATCTCGGCATCTATCTTGAGTGGAAATGGGGCGGAGTCGCTTTTGTGCTCCTCGCATTTCTTTACGTGAGCTATTATTGGCTTGACCGTTTTTTTTATCAGCCCCACGCTGAAAGAAGCAATGCCTTATTTGTATTTATAACAGTTCTGTTGTTTTTAATTAACAGTATAATTGTTTTTGCTTTGCCCAAGAGCCGAGCCTATTTTGCAGGAGATACTGAGGTAGATGCGAATGAAAACGCTCCCTCAACCCCCCAAGAACTACCAAACCAAGAACTACAAAAGAGAGATATATGACAGATAACCCTAAAATACAAGAACTCCGAGATTTGAAAGCCCAAACCCGTGTAGGCGGTGGAAAAGCCCGTGTTGAGGTCCAGCATAAAAAAGGACGCTTAACGGCGCGTGAACGCCTCGATTTATTGCTAGATAAAGGCTCATTTCGTGAACTAGATCCTTTTATTGTTCACCGTACAACTGACTTCGGTTTAGATAAAAAGAAATTCATGACCGATAGTGTTGTTACAGGATGGGGAACAATAAATGGACGCTTAGTCTATGTTTTCTCTCAAGACTTCACCGTACTTGGTGGCAGTCTTGGAGAAGTTCACGCAGAAAAAATTGTCAAATTGATGGATATGGCAATTAAAAATGGGGCACCTGTTATTGGATTAAACGACTCGGGTGGGGCGAGAATTCAAGAGGGCGTTGTCGCTTTGGGCGGTTACGCCGATATATTCCTTCGCAACACCCTAGCAAGCGGGGTTGTTCCGCAAATCTCAGCCATTATGGGACCCTGCGCGGGCGGCGCGGTCTACTCGCCAGCCCTCACCGATTTCATTTTCATGGTGCGCGATTCCTCTTATATGTTTGTGACGGGACCCGACGTTGTAAAAGCCGTGACCAACGAGATTGTATCCTTTGAAGATTTGGGCGGGGCGAGCGTTCACTCAGAGGTGTCTGGCATTTGTCACGTTGCCGCAGATAGCGAAGCAGATACACTCTTTTTAATTCGTAAATTGCTTGGTTATTTACCCCAAAATAATATGGAAGACCCACCTTTTGTTCCCAATGGTGATGATCCTTTGCGCCGCGACAAAGATTTAGATACAATCATCCCCGATGACCCTAGCAAACCTTATGATGTGAAAGATATTATTCAACGTGTGATGGATAATGGTGAGTTTTTCGAGATCCATGCTAACTATGCAATGAATATCGTGGTGGGATTTGCTCGCCTCGGCGGTCATTCTGTAGGCATTGTTGCGAATCAACCGGCTGTTTTGGCAGGCGTATTAGATATAGAATCCTCAGAGAAAGCTGGAAGATTTATTCGCTTCTGCGATTCTTTCAACATCCCAGTTATTACCTTTGAAGACGTACCCGGATTTTTGCCCGGTACCGTGCAAGAGCACGGTGGCATTATTCGATCTGGCGCAAAACTACTTTACGCCTATTGTGAAGCAACTGTACCTAAGTTGACAGTCGTTACCCGAAAAGCCTACGGTGGTGCTTATGATGTGATGTCATCCAAGCATATTCGCGGGGATTTGAATATCGCTTGGCCCTCTGCTGAAATCGCAGTGATGGGACCAGATGGTGCCGTCAATATCATTTTCCGCAAGGAGTTGGCAGAAGCCGATGACCCCGTAGCACGCAAAGCGGAGTTGGTTGAGGCGTATCGTGAGAAATTTGCCAATCCTTATGTAGCCGCAGGACGTGGATACCTTGACGATGTAATTGAGCCACGCAATACACGTCCGCGTTTGATTAATGCACTAGAAATGCTGAGTAATAAACGTGACTCTAATCCGCCGAAGAAGCATGGCAATATCCCCCTTTAGAATGTTGAATGAAAAACAATGAATCCTGAGAGCCGAATAGAAAATATCGCTATTTACGCCAAAGATAGAAACGATTTAGCGTTGAAAGAAAACCCGCAAGAAAAAGAATATCTGATCTATCGTTGGCTGCATACTTTGCGCGTTGCCCAGTATGGAAAGCGTCTTGCAAAAATAGAAGGCGCAAACGTTGAGCTGGTTATCGCCTCTTGTCTTTTGCATGATATTGCCAAATTGAGCGATGAATGCCACACGGTAGAGCACGGGCGCGTTGGTGAAAGAATGGTGCGAAAGTTCCTAAAAAAATTGGGATACACCAAGGACGAGCGCAAGAATATCCGTTATGCTATCGCCTCGCATGTAGATGGTGATGCAGGGTTCAAACATCCTCATATATTAGAAGCAAAAATTCTTAGCGATGCCGATAAATTAGATCGTTTTAGCACTTATAGAACGGCTTTAGATTTGGGCGATTTGGTGAAAGAAGAGTATGAAGATTTCATCTCAGCCGTAGAAAGCCGAGTGAAATATCTTCGAAGTGTGTCTGAGTTAGATTTTATGCAAACGGAAAGCGGAAAAAAAGCCTTTGAAAAACAAATTTCTGTGCAAATTGATTATCTAGAACGCTTACTAGCAGATTACGAGATAACGACCTTGCCGGAGTTGTGAGATGCAAGGGTGACAGGCGTGACAAAGACGACAAGGGTAACAAAGGTTATAAAAACGACAAGCGCGACAAATGACCACCAAACCTGTCAGACCAGTTAGAC
>CAZAWS010000011.1:4261-8672 GCA_964488755.1 uncultured Anaerolineaceae bacterium
TTATAAAAACGACAAGCGCGACAAATGACCACCAAACCTGTCAGACCAGTTAGACCAAAAGACCAGTTAGACTAAAACGACCAAGGACCAAATTATGTTTACAAAAGTACTAATAGCCAATCGTGGAGAAATAGCCGTTCGCATTTTGCGAGCTTGCCGTGAATTGGGCATTAAAACAGTAGCCGTTTATTCAACGGCAGACCGGCAAGCCCTGCACGTTCGCTATGCAACAGAGGCTTATTTATTAGGACCCGCGCCCTCCAGCGAATCTTATTTAAAAGGCGATAAAATAATTGAGATTGCATTAAAAAGTGGTGCGGGAGCAATTCATCCCGGCTATGGATTTCTGGCAGAAAATGCAGCATTTGCCCAAGCTGTCGAAGATGCAGGGCTTGAATTTATTGGTCCTAGCCCCTTTGCTATTTCTTCAATGGGAGATAAAGCCATTGCGCGCAAAACAATGCTGGAAGCTGGTGTACCTGTTGTGCCCGGCACAACAGGTACAGATAGACTTAGCGATGATGAATTGCTCAAACTTGCCCCAGGAGTCGGCTTTCCGCTTTTGATTAAGGCAACCGCGGGTGGTGGAGGCAAAGGGATGCGTGAGGTTAAAAGCATAGAAGAAATGCCCTCCGCGCTTAACTCTGCACGCGGTGAGGCAATGTCTGCTTTCGGAGAGGATAATGTTTACCTCGAAAAACTGCTCTTGGGCGCGCGCCACATTGAAATACAAGTTTTGGCAGACAAGTTCGGGAACGTGATTCACCTCAACGAACGCGAATGTTCACTACAGCGACGTCATCAAAAATTATTAGAAGAAGCACCTTCACCCGCTATGACAGAGGAACTCCGCGAGCGGATGGGTGAGGTCGCAGTCCAAGCCGCAAAAGCTGTTAGCTATGAGAGCGCAGGCACAATTGAGTGTTTAGTAGATAAAGATAAGAACTTCTATTTTCTTGAAATGAATACACGCTTGCAAGTGGAGCATCCAATTACGGAATTGGTCACGGGCGTAGATATTGTGATGGAGCAAATTCGGATAGCGCGAGGAAGGCAACTTTCTTTGAAACAAGAAGACATAAAAATAAATGGTGCGGCAATTGAGTGTCGTATCAATGCCGAAGACCCTTATAATAATTTTATGCCTTCTACAGGGCATATTTCTCACACAGTTTTGCCAACAGGACCTGGCGTTCGTATAGATACAGGCGTGTATTTGGGCACAGAAATTACGCCCTACTATGATTCGATGATTTCAAAATTGATTGTATGGGGCGAAAATCGCGCCCAAGCTATTTTGCGGATGCGGCGTGCGCTTGCAGAATATAGGGTGGTTGGTGTTCGTACAAATATCCCTTTTCACCAAACTATGATGGATTCGCATCGCTTTTTAAGCGGGCGGTACGATACCCGTTTTGTAGAGGAAGAGTTTGACATGGAAGAGATGGTTGAAGGAAAAGAGACGTACCCAGATATTGCCGCGATTGTTGCAACATTAGTCAAACACGAACAAACCGAACGCTCGGCGCATGTTGTGCGCCGCAATGCACGCGATACCAGCAATTGGAAATGGCTATCTCGCTGGGAGCGATTGTCTAAATAGTTACATTCTTAGATAGCAGGATAGTTTTGTCGTTCTTTTGGCAAACTGTGAATAAATGAGGCAAAATAATGGAATATATAACCACGATAGATGGGAAAGAATTTCAAATAGAAATTATAGACAAAGAACACGTTTCAGTTGATGGAAAAATAGTTAAGGTCGATTTCGAATCGGTTAGATCGCAGCCTATTTTCTCCTTAATCGTAGACGGGAAATCTTACGAAGCCTATGTTTATGAAGGAGAAGAGAACCTCGAGGTGCTAATTAAGGGGCGGCTTTATCATAGCCAAGTTGAAGACGAGCGAGAGAGAAGGCTTCGTGCTGCGGCTGGCGGTAGTAAAGCCGCTTCCGGCACTTTTTACCTTAAAGCCCCTATGCCCGGGCTGGTTGTTTCTGTTCTTGTAGAGGAGGGGCAAGAGGTCAAAGAAGGCGATGTTCTACTCATTTTGGAATCGATGAAAATGCAAAACGAATTGAGATCTCCGCAAGATGGGGTTATTGGACGTATTCAGGTTTCGGGTGGGGATAGCGTAGTGCAACGCCAAAAGATGCTGAGTGTAGAGTAAAAAGCTCAGTGACAGATAGTTTTATATAGTAGCCATGCGCTTTCTTGCATGGCTATATTTTTTCTACGGGGAAATTTTTAAAACCTAATTTGGGTAGGAGGGACGCGAGACTTTCGGCATCTCCCGATGTGTAAATTTGGATTTCGCCATTAGCCTCTTGCGTTGATTTGGCATTTTCCGAGACGAGCCTAACTTCAACTTGACGCGCCACCGCCGGAGCAGGGTCGATGACGTGAACGGAATCCCCGCAAATCTGCTCAATGAGCGGCATCACGAAGGGGTAATGCGTACAGCCTAATACGAGGGCATCAAGCCCAAGGTCAAGCATGTCTCGTAGTGCTTCATCCAAAATAGCGCGTGTTTTATCCCCATCTAATGCGCCACGCTCAATCTCCTCTACCAATCCTGTGCAGGTATCCTGTAAAATAGTTGTATCGCTGGCAAAACGCGTGATGAGGGAGTTATAAAGTTCCCCCTGAAAAGTTGCTGGTGTAGCTAGCACGCCCACCACACCAGAATAACTTTGTTCCGTAGCAGGTTTTATGGCTGGCTCCATCCCCACAAAGGGGATTTCGGGCATGTTTTCGCGTAGCCAATATAGTGCCGCGGCGGAGGCAGTATTACACGCCACCACAATAATTTTTGCATCTTTTGAAAGTAAAAAATGAGTAATTTCTTCTGAGAAAGCGCGTACTTCTTTGAGACTGCGTGAGCCATAAGGAACGCGTGCTTGGTCGGCGAAGTAAATTAGGTTTTCGTTGGGCAGGCGTGCGTGAATAGCGCGCAAAACAGAAAGACCGCCAACGCCTGAATCAAAAATGCCAATGGGGGAGTTGTCAGATAATGACATGGATAGCTCCTCGTAGTAACCGCTTTAGCGGTTGTCTTTGTGTTTCAAATAAGGGCTAAAGCCCTTGCTACAAAGGGAGTTGAGGGATTTTTAAGAATGAGAATTTTCACTTGCCGTTTGCGTAGTTATAAACTTTTACTTGCTACTCGCCTCAATAAACGCCTTGAATAGTTTTTGCATTGCCTCGTTTTCTTGCATCCATTCGGGGTGCCATTGAACAGCGATGCTAAAGGGGTGATCAGGGAGTTCCATTGCCTCGACCAATCCATCGGCTGTACGTGCGGTGATTTTGAGTTGGGATGGAATATCTTTTACGCCCTGATGATGCCAGCTATTAACCTTAAGGATAGATGTGCCTATAATTTCGGCTAAATGGCTATCTTTTTCTATTTGAATATCGTGAACAAGATAATTATCACGAGGGCGTTCTCTAGGCGTATCGTGTTGCAGACTCTTTTCAAGTTGATCTTTGAGATGGGTGTAGAGCGTGCCTCCTAGGGCAACATTTAGTACTTGAAAGCCACGGCAAATAGCTAAGAAGGGTTTTTTGTCTTCAACTGTATAGCGCATGAGAGCAATTTCAAGCGTATCGCGTTCGTGGTCTAGCCCGTGAACAGCGGGGTGAGGAACTCCGTGAAAAATTGCGGGGTCAATATCTGCGCCACCAGAGAAAATAATACCCTCTAGTTTGTCGTAAAGTAATTTCCAGTTACTTTCTGGTAACTCAGGAGGAATAATAACGGGCGTTCCACCTGCTCTGATTGTTGCGTCTACGTAGGTGCGTAAAAGGTGAATTTGGAGAAGGCCGTGCTCATTTTGAGAATGTCCAGCTGTGATGCCTATAATGGGGGAAGCCATTTTAAGTTTAACTCCTAAGACACAAAAAAGGTACAGCATTTAGCGACTGTACCCTTTTTAAAATTTAGTGAGAACGTTTTAGTTGAATTTTTGTTTGAGACGTGCGCTTTTGCCTGTACGATCTCGTAAGAAGTAGAGGTTGGCACGGCGAACTTTGGAGTGACGCTCAACAACAACTTTTTTTACACGTGGGGAGCGGGCTAAGAAGGTGCGCTCTACGCCAATGCCATTGCTGGCAATGCGGCGAACGGTGAAATTGGCATTATTGCCGCTGTTTCGGACACGGATAATTGTGCCTTTGAATTGCTGAACACGTTCGCGTTCACCTTCTTTTACAAGGGCATGAACATTAACAATATCACCAGAGCGTAACTCTGGGATGTTTTCATTTACGGGTGCTTCAAGTGATTTTAGTATGTCGCTCATTTTCTTTCCTTTAGAACTTGTCTGTTTAGGGCTTGTCTGTTTAAAACTTATCTGTTTAAAACTTGTTTAATAATTTCTATAGTCTAACGCAAGGTGACATTATATCAC
>CAZAWS010000011.1:8772-15765 GCA_964488755.1 uncultured Anaerolineaceae bacterium
GTTTAAAACTTGTTTAATAATTTCTATAGTCTAACGCAAGGTGACATTATATCACTGCTAGGAAGGAGCGTAAAGGATAAAATTTGACGAATTTAAGGTAATCTGGAGAGGCGCATATTAGGCTTCTTCTCTATGCCATGCTCCGCGCTTCTTGATGCACCAAGTCTGTGAATCGAATTTCTTTTCTCCCGCTTTGCGCTTTACGCGTTCATATTCGCCATTGGCTAACATGCGGCGGGCTTTGACATTGTCTTTTAGGTGGATGTTGAGAATCTCATCTCTTAAAGCTTTCTTCAAATGAGTATCTTCTATGGAGAAGAGTGTTTCGACACGGCGGTACAGGTTGCGCGGCATAAGGTCTGCACTGCCGAGCAAAATTTCTTCTTCTCCGCCGTTGCGGAAATAATAGATGCGTGTGTGCTCCAGAAAGCGTCCAACAATAGAAGTTACGGTGATGTTTTCGCTAACACCCTCTACGTCTGGGCGCAAACAGCAAACGCCACGTGGCTGAAGGTCAACTTTGACGCCTGCTTGAGATGCACGATAAAGTGCTTTAATGATATGTTTATCAACCAACGCGTTCATTTTAAGGGCGATATAACCATTTCCATCTTTTTTATGTAGCGTTATTTCGCGCTCAATTAAAGCTAAAAATTGTGCTTGCAACTTTCCCGGAGCAACGAGCAGTTTCTCGTATTCTTCATTGCGCGCGTAGCCAGTGAGGGAATTAAATAATTTTGATAAATCAGAGCCAATGATGGGGTCGCAAGTGAAAAAACCCAGATCAGTATAAACACGTGCGGTTACGTCATTATAATTGCCGGTTCCGAGATGAACATAGCGTTTAATCCCATCATCTTCGTGGCGCACGACCATGGCAATTTTGGCATGGGTCTTCAATCCGACAACGCCATAAACAACGTGTACGCCAGCTTTTTCTAATGCTCTTGCCCAAACGATATTATTTTCTTCATCAAAGCGGGCTTTTAGTTCTACTAAGACAGCCACTTGCTTTCCGTTTTCGCTTGCCTCCATCAGCGCGGCAACAATAGGAGAATTGGGTCCTACGCGATAGAGCGTTTGTTTGATTGCCAACACTTCGGGATCTCGTGCCGCAGAACGAATGAAGTGAATAATAGGGTCAAAGCTATCGTAGGGATGGTAAAAAAGAAGGTTTTCTTTACGAATAACAGAGAAAATATCGTTTGTTGTAGAAAGTTGCGGAGGTAAGGATGGGGTATAAGGGGTATCTTTTAAATCGGGGCGGTTGATTTTCATTAGCTCCATAACATGGGAAAACGCAATAGGACCATCGACCGCGTAAACCTGATAGGGGGCAATTTCAAGATTATTTATCAAAATCTCTCGCACTTGCTCAGGCATGCTTTTGTCAATCTCTAATCGTACGGTTGACCCAAAGTGGCGTTTTCTAACGCTTTCTTCTATGGCAACCAACAAATCGGAGGCTTCATCTTCTTCTATTTCAGGGTCTGCGTCACGGGTGATGCGGAATGGATAGGCATCTTCTACCTCTACGCCGGGGAAAAGTATGTCTAGATTTGCGCGCACGACTTCCTCTATCCAAACAAAATTATTGGAACCTGCTTGCACCAATCCCAAACTTTCGTACTCTTCATTTGTTTCCTCCTCGCTGGGGATACGCAAAAGACGTGAAAAAGTATCGGGCACTTTAATGCGGGCAAAGCGTTTGCCGTATATGGGGTCGTTAATGACTACGGCTAAATTAATACTGAGTGTAGAGATATGCGGAAAAGGATGGCGGGGGTCAAAAGCTAATGGTGTTAAGGCGGGGAAGATTTCTTTTTTGAAATGTTTGCGCATCAATTTGCGTTGTTTGCTTTTCAGATCGGCATAATGCAAAATTTTTATGTTTTCTTTTTCTAGTTTTGGCATTAAATCTTCGTGCCAGCATTTATATTGTGTGGCTAAATCGGGTAATAATTTTTGTCGAATGACAGCTAATTGCTCGGCGGGCGTCATGCCATCGGCAGGTGTTTTTAGCACGCCAGCGGCTAATTGTTTGCGCAACCCAGAGACTCGCACCATAAAGAATTCATCCAAATTGTTGGCTACGATGGAGATGAATTTGACGCGCTCTAATAAGGGATGGCTTTCGTCTAAGGCTTCTTCTAAGACGCGATGATTGAATTGAAGCCAGCTTAACTCACGGTTAACGTATAAGCTGGGATCATCTAGCGAAATGGGATTTTTGCTCATCGGATTTTCCTTTTGGATGGGAAGCTGAAGACTTCAGCGGGACAAACTTGACCTAAACTTGAGTGCCGCACCCAAGCAGAAGTGTGGCGTGAATGGAAAAAACTTCACGCCAAAAAGATGTTAATTGAGGGCAATCAAGCTAAAAACGCGCGCCGCGGCTTTTCATCCAAATATCATCAAGACCTGACAGGTTTTGGAAACCTGTCAGGTCTAAAACCTACTCTGGTTTCTTATAAATTTCGGGTACTAATTTATGTTCATTCATTGGAGGGCGTACATAATTCGTATCTTTTTCTGGACGTGGTTCTAGTTTCTCTAGTTCGGGGGTTAGGTCTTTGTAGGAGACCAAGTTGAGCATGTGCGCCATCATATTTAAGTGTGCGTGCTCTTGGATTTCGGCGTTGACCATATACCAAGGGGCTTCGTCAATATCAGTATGCGCCATCATTGAATCTTTAGCTTTGGAATATAAAACCCAATTTTGACGGGCTTTTTTGTCAACGTCTGTAAAGCGCCATCGTGTTCGGGGATCTTTCATCCAGTTTTGGAAGCGTTTTTCTTGTTCTTCTGCGCTCACGGAGAGCCAGTATTTAATGACAATAAAGCCCTCACGTACGAGCATCCGTTCAAATTGTGGACACTCGTTTAGGAAAAGTCTATATTGGTCTTCGGTGCAAAATTCCATGACCCATTCAACGCCAGCACGGTTATACCAACTGCGGTTGAAGAAAACCATTTCTCCTTTAGCGGGAAAATGCTTGATATAACGCTGAAAATACCATTGTCGTTTTTCTCTATCGCTGGGCGCGTCTAACGCCACAGAGCGAACGATACGGGGGTTGAATTGTTGGGTAATTTGGTTAATCATTGCCGTTTTGCCAGCCGCATCGCGCCCCTCAAATAGGACGATAACTCTTAAGCCCTGATCTTTGACCCAAGATTGTAGCTTGACCATTTCTGTTTGTAGTTTTTGTAGTTCTCGCTGATAGTCTTTAGGGGTGATAACGCCATCTTTTGTATATTTTATGTCAGTAGTCACAGGATTCTCCTAATTACCTTTAAATTTTGAGCCATAAACAAGAGGGACAAAATGATAAGCTTCGGTTTCGGGGCGTTGATAATCTGTTTCCTCTCGCTCTCCAAGCTCTACTGGTTCGGGCGTTAAGTCTTGGTAGGGAATCATAGAAAGTAGATGAGAAACACAATTTAAGCGAGCGTGTTTTTTTACATTAGCCTGTACCACGTGCCAAGGACTTTCATTGGTGTCGGTATAGGCAAACATGGCATCTTTGGCTTTGGAATACTCGCCCCATAGCGCACGAGATTTCAAATCCATCGGGCTGAGTTTCCAGAGTTTGCGAGGGTCGTTGTGGCGGCTCTGAAAGCGTTCTTCTTGCGTTTTTTCGCTAATTTCAAACCAGTATTTGATAAGAATGATTCCATCTCTCACCAGCATACGTTCAAAATTAGGCACTTCGTTCAAGAAATGCCGATATTCTTTTTCTTTGCAAAATCCCATCACCCATTCAACGCCGGCGCGGTTATACCAACTGCGGTCAAAAAGCACCATTTCCCCCTCAGCAGGGAGATGCTCAATATAGCGTTGAAAATACCATTGGCGTTGTTCTAAATCGCTGGGCTTGTCTAAAGCGACCACCCGAACCATACGGGGATTCAGACGGCGCATCACGCGGTGAATCGTCCCCCCCTTTCCCGCCGCGTCACGCCCCTCAAAAATGACGATAACGCGTAAGCCTTGGTCTTTTATCCAGTATTGCAATTTGACCAACTCTCCCTGAAGTTTTGCGATTTCTTCTTCGTAATAATCGTTTTTTATTTTTCCATTTGGATTGTATTTTTTGGACATAGAAAACTCCTTTTAGGTATTTGTTTCGCAGTTTTGGATGAAAAAACGTGGGGCGAACTTGCCCTCAACTTGCGTGCCGCTAATGAGCATTTTCCTGAGATGGGCGTGGTGCTCAAAAGTTCTATAAAGTTGTGATAACCTCAGCCATCAACTTTTTAAACTCATTACTTTGAAAATATACCCAAACTTCAGGAAAAGTGCGTAAATGCCGATAAAGCTCACCTTGCCTATCTGCCAAATAAGTTGCAACGCCAGGGGCAAGAATAGGCTCTTGCGGTAAAGTATTCTTTTTCTCTTTTGGCTTTCCCCATTTTCCCCAAGTCAAAAAGTTGCGTAAATACTCGCTGGCAAGGACAGCATCTTGTAAATCTCCGAGGTGGTCTTGTAGTTTTCTGATTTCAAGAATAGCTGTTTCAGTCTGTGGCGAGAGCACTTCTTCAAAGGCTTCTAGTGTATAACGTAATTTTTTACCCGCAATGCGAAGTTGATGTAGCTCATTCAGAGAAACACTAGGATTGGTAATCCATTCATCATACGCTAAAATATCCGCCATTTCTTTATAGATAATGGCGGGGAGAAGGTGGCGTACACGGTAGGATTTTGTTTCATCCTGCTTTGTCGTTTTTCTTTTATGCCAACAAGTGTCTTTTTGTAGGGATTTTGCAAAACTTTCCTTGAGATGCGTATAATAATCACTATCCAGATACAGCATCAAACCTTCTCTTGCCTTTCTGTGTTCTTCTTCCCAGACTTCTTGAAGCGCACTTAATTCATTTTGGCGTTCTTCGGGAAAAGTCTTTAAGTAGCATTGTGTTTTTTCCCAAAAGACATCTAGGTCACGCATTGTGCCTAACTTTCGACCAGTACGTTGCATCCCTTTACGAAACGATTTCAATTCTTGAGAGTTGATATGATCATCAAAAACACGAAATGTGGCTCGAATTCGGCGTGTAGATACGCGCATTTTGTGCAGATTTTCAATATCGTTATTTTTGCGGATGCCTTCTTCAAAATATAAGATGCGCTGAAATTGGTAAGCAAATATCTTTCGCGCAGCCTCGCTCACAGAATCATCTGCTTTTATATTCGCGCTTGAAGGCAATTCCTTGGGCGGGAAAAGTACAGATTCTTTATTTTTACTGAGTTTCTTTTTTAGGGTAGTTTTCTTTATCATTTCATCTGATGTGAAATGCAATTTTGTTTTGAATAGCAAATGCCATAAATCACTTTTTTTCTGTGCGCTGGTGGCATCTTGGGTGGCGTGTGGTCCTGAGATTTTTAATAGCACCCTTCCATTCTCTTTTGTTGCTTGCTCTATCTCACTACTCTGACTCTGGGAGTAGTCCAAGCCATTTGCCAGTCGTATTAAAGCAGAAAGCGCAAGGGCTTCATTTTTTGCTTTATCAGATAATTTAGAGAAAGTTTTTTTAGATTTTCTTTTTTCTAAGACCTTATAGGTCATTTCTTTTTGATTCAGGTAGGTAGTTAGAGATATTATTAACTGCTCTTCCGCACTTAGCCCTTGCGGGGGATTTTTGAGGAGAATATCCCGCCCCTTTTTATCATATTTCTTAGCCCCAGAAACTAAACCGATATTGTGTAAGCGCGCGGCTTTCTCTAAAAGAGGGCGTCGCACTGAGGTGAGGTTATGAAATTCGTCAAGCGTGTCAAATAAGGTCAATGCGTTCTCTGCCACCGCATTAGCGTGATTTTGGTCTACCAGATAACGCTCTAGTAATTTTTGAAGCGTTTCCGTTTGTGGTTGGGTTTTTCTTTCGTTTTTCCTTTTGTTGGAGGGATGTTTCTTAGAGGCTGTTTCAGGCAGAATAACTGCCGAAGCGGGCAAGGTTTCTGTCAGAATGTGTTTAGGAAAATCACCCAGTCGTTTTTTATTAAAGTTCCTTTGCCATCTACGCACCGTTCCGATTGTTCTTTGTGTGTTTTCTGCGACTTCAATTTGTGTGCTTCCCTTATCAAGCATCAATAAACCTTGTGCTCGTAAAGCGTAAACATCATCTCGTTTGGCAATTTGGGTACAAATCGCATTTTCTTGCGGGGTTAGCAACGCTCCCTCTGGCAAAACTTCATTCATGAAGCGTAGGGAGCGTTCAAATTTTGACTGTTTCTCTGGCTTCAGCTTCCATTCATTCTGGAGCACGCTTACTATTTCTTCCAATGCTTTTTGTGTGCCTTCTGAACGTAACTCAACCTCTAGCTCAAAATGTCTCTGTTTTCTATTTCCTGCAACAATGTGCACGTTATCAAGGCTCAGTTGGGCTATTTTTTTTTGCCCTTCTTTTATATACCGATAAACACGTGTTTGTTGAAAGTCAAAAAGTGGAATTAATTCTTTATCCCCTATCAATTGTAAAACAAGATTGCGGGCAGGGCTTTTTACCCAATTTTGAGGTATATCATATACAGGTAGAGAAACTTCTAATTCTTTTCGCCGATGAATAGCCCCGTTTGCTTTTTCTAAGCCCTTAACTGTTATCAAGACATCCGTTTCTGTTTTCCGCAAACGACAGCTATATCCGCTTGCCAAAATCAACCGTTCTTTTGTGTCTAAATAAGTATCGTGTACTTGTTGAATTTGGTGTGCCGAAAGCGTGAAATCACCAATTTTGTTTAAAGCTTGCAAACTTTGGAACTTGAGTACATCCGATAAAATGAATTTTGCTTCAATCTCCATCTGCAACTCCAATTTTACGATACTTTTATTATTTGATTATAGCATCAAAATTGGATAATACTTTTTAAGTATTGGATGGGGAGTATGCCAACGAATCGTGGGGATGCTACACCCCGCCCTCACCCCTTCGATAAACTCAGTACAACGCCTGACCTTTCGCTGCCCTCACCCTGACCTTTCGTTGCGCTCAGGTCGT
>CAZAWS010000012.1:0-14602 GCA_964488755.1 uncultured Anaerolineaceae bacterium
ACAAATTGCCACCGCGCTCTTTGGCGGCATTGCGTTATTTATTATCATCCTCATCATCTGGACATTGGGCTACCAACTCGTTTACGCTGGGCGCATTTTTCCCGGCATTTCTGTTGCGGGCATCAATTTATCGGGGATGAGTCCTACAGAAGCCTCTATAAAACTCAACGAAGAATTAATCTTCCCCTATCAAGGGCAAATTCTCCTCCGAGACGGAGATAGAATTTGGACAGCCTCCCCCGCAGAGTTGGGCATGGTTTTCGATGCCTCTGCATCAGCCAGCTCTGCCTATCAAGTCGGTCGCTCTGGCGGACTCTTCAGCGCATTTAGCGACCAACTCGATTCACGAAAACAGGGAAAATCCGCCGATGTAGTCATCATCTTCGACCAGCAAGTTGCCTACGCCTACTTACAATCCATTGCACTTGGGCTTAACCACCCTCCCGTAGAAGCCTCCCTCGATATTCAAGGCACCGAAGTCATTTCACAACCCGGCATGGTCGGACGTTATCTCAACGTAGATGCCACGCTAATTGCCCTCAGTGCCCAACTACAAAGTTTTCGAGATGGGGAAGTCCTGATGGTTGTAGACGAAGTTCATCCAGAAATGGTGGATGTCTCATCTCAAGCAGATACCGCCCGACAAATTCTCGGATCGCCCTTAACCCTATACTTGGGTGGCGCGAGTGAGCTTGATCCCGGTCCCTGGGTTTTTGATATCCCAATCGTAGCAGAGATGTTAATCGTTCAAGAAGTTCAAACCGCAGCAGGCACCCACATAGAAGTTATGCTCGCCCCCAACGCATTAAGTGAAATACTGGCAGAAATCGCCGCCGAAGTAGACCGACTTCCCGAAAATGCTCGCTTTGTCTTTGACGATGAAAGCCGCCAACTGGTTGTCTTAACCCCATCCACCATAGGGCGCACGGTAGACATATCCTCTAGCATCGCATTCATCAACGAAAGCATTTTACAAGGCATACACGATATTGAACTAAAAGTAAACACAGAAGACCCCGCCATAAAAGATACTATGACCGCGGCAGAACTAGGCATTACCGAGTTAGTCAACGCTGAAACCTCCTATTTTTATGGGTCTAGCGCAGAAAGAATCCAAAATATCCAAGCGGGTGCAGCCCCTTTTCATGGCATACTCGTTGCGCCGGGAGAAACCTTCTCTATGGGAAGCGTTCTCGGCGACATTAGCCTAGACAACGGCTTTGCAGAAGCCCTCATTATTTACGGCGGCAGAACCATCAAGGGCGTGGGCGGCGGCATTTGCCAAGTAAGCACCACCCTTTTTAGAAACGTTTTCTTTTCTGGTTTTCCTGTAGAAGAAAGACACTCTCACGCATACAGAGTTTATTATTATGAGCAAGATGCTGGCGGCGGGCGAGATTCCAATTTAGTTGGGCTAGATGCCACAGTTTATTTCCCTCTGGTAGATTTCAAATTCACCAACGACACCCCCTATTGGCTCTTAATGGAAACCTATTTAGATGTAGCTGGCAGAAATCTAACTTGGAAATTTTACTCCACCTCAGACGGTCGCTCAGTAGATTGGACAACCACAGGCACGCAAAAGACCGTCTCTCCGCCAAAGCCAGTTTTTGAAGAAAATGCCGAATTAGCAAAAAACGAAATTAAACAAGTTGATTGGTCGGCAGAAGGTGCAGATGTGTCTATCACTCGCACCGTTTATAAAAACGGCAGTCTCTATTTTGAAGATGTTTTCAATACGCACTACGAACCCTGGCAAGCAGTTTGCCAATACGGACCCGACACCAATAACCCTGAGAAAAAAGCAAAAGAACAGGGGCTTTGTCATTAAACACTCCCCCATCCTAGCCTTCCCCCGAAGGGGGAAGGGACAACTTCTCCCCTTTCAGGGGAGATTAAAGAGGGGGCGGATTGCCGTTTTTTTCACTTCCATAATTCCCTATGAACCCAAATTTTTATATCATCGTCCCCGTACTAAACGAAGCTGGTAATCTAACACGCCTATTTGAATCTTTTCAAGTTATAGACACCCGCTTTCAAGAAAACTATAATCCACAATTTATCTTAGTAGATGACGGAAGCACAGACGAAACAGAAGAAGTAGTCGAAAAACTCGCCCAAAACCTAAATTTCACCTACCTCAAACACGAAGTAAATCTTGGTCCCGGCAAAGCCTTCGGCACCGCCTTTGCCTATCTTGCCGACAAACTAAAAGACGATGATTGGGTCGCAACCATGGAGGGAGACAACACCTCTCGCATTGAACTTCTTGAACAATTTTTCGTCCGAAAAGATGAAGGCTACGATGTCATCCTCGCCAGCCCCTATATGTACGGCGGCGGCATAATCAACACCTCCCCCATCCGCACTTTTTTGAGCAATATGGCAAATATCTTTGTCAAAGAATTCTTGGGCATTCACGGCATCTTAACCGTTAGTTCCTTTTACAGGCTTTATAAAGGCAATGTAATCAAAAAGTTGCAAAATAAATACACCCCAGAAATTTTAGAGCTAGAAGGCTTCGAGTGCATGGTAGAACTCTTACTCAAAATGATTTACCTCGAAGAAACCATTTCAGAAATCCCCCTAGTCCTAGATACTAGCTTACGAGTGGGAAAAAGCAAAATGAAAATCATGCGCACCATAGGGGGCTATTTCAAAGTCTGGGCGCATAAGAAAAAATGGCGCAACACATAAACAGGAGCTTCCCTTGCAAGAAGAAAAACCATCCTCAACGCGCTTATTTTTCACCATCAGCATCGCCATACTTGCCGTTTCAACCTCATCCGTCTTCATCCGTTTCGCGCAAGAAGAAGCCCCCTCGCTGGTTATCGCCGCGTCTCGGCTTTTACTTGCCAGCCTCTTTCTAGCCCCCTTTGCACTCACAAAATATCGTACAGAATTACGCGCCCTCTCCCGCAAAGACCTCACGCTGGGACTCCTTTCGGGCGTTTTTCTCGCCATCCACTTTGCCACCTGGATTACCTCGCTCGAATTCACCACCGTCACCAACTCGGTCGTTCTCGTCAGCACCTCCCCGCTCTGGGTAGCCATTCTTGCGCCCATTTTCCTCAAAGAAAAAATCACCAAAAGCATTGTTTTCGGGATGATTTTAACGCTCATCGGCGGGACAATCATCGCTTTCAGCGAAGGTTGTATCTGGGATGGTGGGATAACCTGCGCCTCACGCGCAGATACTTTGGCTAGGCTCAGCACAGACCTTGGGCTTGCTGAGGCGTCAAAGGGCAATTTTCTGGCGTTAGCAGGTGCGTGGGCAATCGCGGGCTATCTCCTCATTGGCAGAAATTTGCGCGCAAAGATGAACTTAATCCCCTACATTTTCCTCGTCTATGGGATGGGCGCAATCGTGATGCTCGCCATCTTAGCCATTACAGGAAACACCCTCTTCGGCTACTCCCCGACTACTTATCTATGGCTTCTGCTCATTGCCATCTTCCCCCAACTTATCGGGCACTCTACATATAATTGGGCATTAAGATTTTTACCCGTTGCCCTAGTTGCCGTAACCACACTCGGCGAACCGATTGGTTCAAGCATTTTGGCATTCATTATCCTAAATGAAATCCCCACAACCTTACAAATTGTTGGCGGAATCTTAATTTTAGCGGGGATTTATGTGACCTCGCGAAAGAAATAATTCGCGATAATTGATTTCGGACTCAACGTCTCCAGACGTTGAGTAGTGAAAAAAAACCTGCTTCTAACGGATTTTGTGGTCTAAGCATTTTTCCCTAAAAAAAGAGATGGAGAAATCTTTGAAAAAGGTTTTTTCAATCCCAACGGGATGAAATTATTATAAAATACTGGAATAATGAAGCAAAAACCCCAAAGGGGTGGCATAATTTTGCGAAAAATATCATCCCTACGGGATTTTCCTGCTTTTTCTATCACTAATTATAATCCTGCCATCCTTTCAGGATTAGTAAAAAGCTAAAAAAACTTTCATAAGCGATAACCACAAAATCCGTTAGAACTAGAAAAAAAACGAAGTCTGGAGACTTCGAACTCCAACTATCAAACTACGGCGTTTCAAATTCAAAAAAAGCCTGTCCATTTTCTTGAGTATAAGTAGAGTTTTCGCCAAAAACTTCGTAAAAAACACGTCCATTTTTAAGGGGGAGCGGCATCCTGTTTCTATCCATAATAAGCAGGGGCTGCTCAACTGCAAACCGCTGCCAATATGCCGGGATCACGCGTCCATCACGGAAGAGAACCGCATCCCCTTCTCCAAACAAATCGATATGATAGATTTCGCTTCTTTCATGGTCATCATTTTCAAAAGTATGGGGAACAAAAAGATAAATAAGGTTATCTGTAGCTATGCCATTACCTGTAAGCGCATCTGTTAATAAGGCATAATCGGGGCTATTGCCTTCGCGAATATCATCCTTTTCTTGGTAGCGATGGTATTGCTGTAAATTTGAGTCATATCCCCAATAATGATAATTATCAGATGAATAACGCGCATAAATACGCGAGATGTTTTCCACAGAATCTGGGGGCATCATGCTAAAATAGCCCACATTCAACGCGGGGCGAGCGTCATCCATTCCTTTTTTAGCTAAACAATCAGAGAATCTCGTGGTATCAAAGAAAACATTATTATAGGTATCACGCTGGTATCTCCCAATATAGAAAGGGGGGCAAGTGCCAATGGAGGGAAGAACCAAAAAGCGACTAATATCTGTAGATTTAAGATAATTCAACACACGTGGGTCTGCAAATTTCAAAACGAGATAAGATTGATACATACGAGCAACATGCTCATCAAAAAAACGCCCTGAACGAACAGGACCCACTTCTGCTGCGTTATCTCCATAGAATAGGGCAATAAATCGGGTTAGTCCCCCTTCGATATAGTATTCAAAAACAACATCCGCACGGTTGACCCCAGAAACAGGGCGATTACTGCGCGGATAAATAGCGATTTTAATGGCAACTGGTCGTCTTTCAAGCAGTTCCAGAGAACTGGGTGCTCTTCCCGTGAGCGGATTAATCCCTTCTGGCAGAAATGAGGGCGAAGTATCCATAGGCGTTGCCACAGATTCAGGCAATGCTGTCGGATAGCTTACGCCCCCTTCATAAATTATGGTAGGGCGCGGCGTTGGCGTTAGCGAAGAAAGGAGTTCTTCTAAAAAAGGCGTAGCTTCTGCGCTTTCTTCTAAAAATGCGGTTGGAGAAGATGTGCTTTCTGCTGGCTTAATTTCACCATCTCCCCCGAAAAAATCCCCTTTAACAAGCGCAAAAAATATAAGAATCAAGAAAACAAAGAAAAATAACTCCCCCAAGATAATGGCTCTTTTGAAGCTACCTGAAATTTTCCGTGACTTCACCTGCGATTTCTTTCCTGATTGAGTTGAACTATTTTATCCTTCAACTCATTACTCAAAGCATCATCAGGCATTCTCCACGCCCAATTGCCCCCAAGCCGACCGGGGTAATTCATCCGCGCACTATTGCCTAAATTAAGTAGGTCTTGCATAGGCGCAAGAACAAGATTGGCTTTAGATGCCCACAAAGCACGGATTAAATCCCAAGCAAAATCGCTCCCATCTACGCTTAGATATCGGCGTGCGAAATCTTTTTCATGCTCGCCTGCCGATTCGTACCAACCGCGAGAGGTGTCATTATCGTGCGTGCCAGTATAGGCAACACAATTTTTGGGATAATGATGTGGCAAAAAGGGATTGCTCTCATCTGAAAAGCCAAATTGCAGAATTTTCATGCCCGGCAAATTAAATTGGTCACGCAGTTCAAAAACATCGGGGGTGATTTCGCCCAAATCTTCGGCGATGATGGGGAGTTCGCCCAACTCTGCTTTGAGGGTGTGGAATAAATCTGCACCGGGACCCGATACCCAGCGTCCTTTGACGGCAGTTTCTTCACTCGCAGGGACTTCCCAATAGCCCGCGAAACCGCGAAAATGATCTAGGCGCACAATATCGACCATATTCAAGATGGCGCGCATTCTTTTTACCCACCAAGCATAATTTGTGGCTTTATGCTTTTCCCATTTATAAAGCGGATTGCCCCATAATTGTCCCGTTTTCGAGAAATAATCGGGTGGCACGCCTGCGACCACTGTAGGATTTTTCTGCTCGTCTAAAAAGAAAAGTTCGGGGTTTGCCCAGACATCGGAGCTGTCGTAAGAAACAAAAATGGGAATATCGCCAATGATTTTTATCCCTTTGACATTGGCATACTCTCGCAATGCTTCCCATTGGTGAAAGAAAAGATATTGATAGAAGACAAAACGGTCTACGGCTGACTTTAGTTCTTTTTTAGCTCTTGAGATAGCTGATTTTTCTCGGTTGCGGAGGTTTTCATCCCAGCCTGCCCATGAGCCACCGCCTTTTGCCTCTTTGATAGCTCTGAAAAGGGCGTAATCTTCGAGCCAATCGCTGTTTTTCTCACGGAAAATGTTGAGGTCGCGGCGACCAAGTTTCGGGTCACGCGTGAAGCGGACAAAGGCTTTTTCGAGCAGATTAAGTTTCCAGCCTATTACACGCCCGTAGTCCACGCGTCCGCGCGGAATATCCAAATCTTCCTTTAAATCGTTGGGGTGAAGCAATCCTTCTTCGAGCAAGAAATCGGGGCTAATTAAGTAGGGATTTCCCGCAAAGGTAGAGAAAGATTGATAAGGAGAATCGCCGTAGCCAGTGGGACCAAGCGGAAGCGTTTGCCAAAATTGGGTGCCCGAATCATGCAAAAAATCGACAAAATCATAAGCACTTTTGCCGAGATCGCCAATGCCGTAACGGTTGGGGAGGCTGGTGGGGTGAAGGAGAATGCCGGATGAGCGGGGAAAATTCATAAAATTGAAAACCTGACAGGTCGTGCTTCTGCGAAGCCTAAAACCTGTTAGATTTTAAAGAGAGTTGTATAACGCCGCGTATTGTTTTGCCGAATTTTTCCACGAAAAATCTTCTGCCATAGCATTGCGTTGCATGGTTTTCCAATGATTTTTATCCTCGTAAGTTTTGAGTGCCTCACGCATAGCCTTTGAAAGTGATTTTATATTATTCCCTTTAAAAAGGAAGCCCGTTTCTTCATGCTTAATGGTGTCTTTTAAGCCACCGGTGGCATGCGCAATCGGGAGACAACCATAGCGCATAGCGACCATTTGCGAAAGCCCGCATGGTTCATAACGCGAGGGCATTAAAAACATATCGGTACCGGCATAAATTTTGCGAGCCAGCCTATCGTCATAGCGAATTTCAACTTTCACCCGATCGGGGAAGAGTTTTTCGAGACGTTTTGCCTGTTTTTCGATGGCAGAATCGCCCGTGCCCAAAATAACGGCTTGCCATGGAGTCTTTTTAAGCCTAGAAAGGGCACCAAGAGCTATATCGATTCCCTTTTGCCCCGTCATTCGTGAAACTATGCCAAATAGCGGAATTGATGAATCAATATCTAAGCCTATTAGTTGTTGTAAGCCTGCTTTATTCCACGAACGCTCATCTAAAGATTCGGCTGAAAAATTAGTCGGGATTGCGGCATCGGTTTTAGGATTATAACTCTCTGCATCTATCCCATTAATAATCCCCATAAGCGTGTCTTTGTGGCTGGCAAGATACTTTTCTAACCCAGCACCAAATTCTTTTGTGAGCATTTCCTCTGCATACGTTGGCGAAACTGCCACATTTTTCTTCGATGCCCATAAACCCAAAGGCAGAGGTTGCGCGTGTGCCCATTTAGGCAAATCTGTTGCAGAAAGGGGCAACCCATAAGATGCTAAACGCCCAGTAATATCGGGTCCTAAAAAGGGCAAATTATGCACAGTAAGCAAAGATTTCGTCTCTTGCATCTCCCCGTCCCAATGCTTCATCTGCAAGGCATAAGAAGCCAAAGCTGTATGCCAATCGTTTGTATGGATAATATCGGGCACCCAACCAAGATGTTTGGTCATTTCAAGTGCCGCGAGAGAAAAGAAGGTATACTTTTCTCCATCTAAGGCTGAATTCGCTGAATAAACCGAAGCACTGGTCGTAATCGGTTCTCCCGCCACAAAATAAACGGGCAAACCTTCAGAATTCGTCTCGTAAACCTGCACAGGTATTTCTGCCCCAGACCGCTTTAACGAAAAAGTGGCAATGGGGCGCAAAGTCGCCGAATCGTTACGAATAACCATGTGCAAAGGAATCGCCAAACGCACATCCAATTTTACGCCGCCTGCTTCTTCTTCAGAGAGAGCACGCAACGCTCGTGGCAAAGCACCTGCAACATCGGCTAAGCCGCCAATTTTTACAAAAGGGGTAGCTTCTGCCGCCAAAAATAATACTTTAAGTGTTTTAGACATAGCCCCTATTCTACTATGAAAACTTTAAATTTGCCCTCAATATCTAAAAAAAACATTGCAATTCAGATAACCAACTCTGCCGAACGCGCCATCCGACAAGGACACCCATGGCTCTTTGAAAATGGCATTACCAAGCAAAGCCATCAAGGCAAGATGGGAGATTTAGCCGTCATCTTCGACAAAAAACGTAAATTTATTGGGATTGGTTTATACGACCCAGATTCGATGATACGCGTACGCATCTTGCGTGTCCTGAAACCGGCTACCATTGGTCAACAGTTTTTTGAAGAAAAGCTGAATACCGCCAATCAACGTCGCGCCCCTCTGCGTGATGCCACCCCAAAAACAACAGGATACCGTCTCTTACACGGTGAAAATGACGGGATGCCCGGCATCATCATTGATCGCTACGCCCAAACTGCGGTCATCAAACTTTATACCCCGGCATGGATTCCACATCTACAAGATGTGGTTGACGCGCTAGAAAGCATTTTTCCTGCCAAAAGAGTTATCTTGCGCCTCAGTAGCAGGGCTAAAGCCCTTACTACAAAGGAAAGCCTTTACGACGGCATGATTCTTGTAGGCGAAAAACTGAACGCCCCCATCATCTTCCATGAAAATGGATTGAAATTTGAAGTAGACCCCATTCACGGCCAAAAAACGGGATTCTTCCTCGACCAACGAGAGAATCGTGCCCGCGTTGAAGCGTTGGCAAAAGGAAAAAATGTCCTAAACGTCTTTTCTTACACAGGCGGATTCTCCGTCTACGCGGCGCGGGGTGGGGCAAAAGAAGTGGTCAGTTTAGACGCAAGCCTACCTGCAATTAATGCCGGGAAAAGAAATCTTGAATTAAATAAACCTGACAAATCTTTGAAAGCTGTCAAGTTTGAGAATATCGTTGGCGATGCTTTTGAAATTATGGCGAAAATGAAAAAACAAAATCGCCTTTTTGATATGGTCATTATTGACCCACCTTCTTTCGCGCATAAAAAATCACAAATCGAGGGGGCAATCCGTGCCTATAAAAAACTAACTCGGCTAGGCGTAAGTATTCTTGCGCCCAAGGGCGTTCTCGTCCAAGCCTCCTGTTCTAGCCGTGTAGATACAGAACTCTTTTTCGACACCGTCCATCTCGCCGCGCGCCAAGCAAGGCGACCATTAATAGAAATTGAGCGCAGTAGCCATGCACTCGATCATCCAATTGGCTTTCCTGAGGGGGAATATCTAAAGTGTTTATTTGCGAAAGTTCGTTAGTTGATTGGCGGGTGCCATCCAACTTGCACCCACAACGAGCGTGCGGCAATAATTTCATCATTGTTGAGACGTAATGCCTCTACAGTGGCACGCCCCGTTGAAGTAAGCCCAATGATATGCGTTCCTTCTTCGCTCCAAGCAAAATGTGCTTGCCAAGATTGCTTTCTGGGATTAAATAGCAGAACCAATTTATCCGTTAAAGGATCAACCGCTTGAACTTGACTTCCCTTGAATTCATTACATCGCCGACAAGCCAACCATAAATTTTCTTGCTCCGTTTTACCACCCTTAGATTCAGGAAGAATGTGGTCTATAGCCATAGGTAGCCCAATAATCTTTTGTGGCGTAAGACAATACCCGCAACGATAACGCCCTTCTTGAGTAAGAATTTTTCGTAAAGCCTGAGGTATATGCGTTTTACTCATCATCCTTGTAAATCAGACAGAGTAGGGATACGGTTTCCTCGCCATTTAAGCAAAGCATAAGCATAACTGCGCCGAAACATCAACATATCCGCTTCTTTACGCAAAGAAAGAAGTGTTCCCCCCTCTTCTTCATTCAAACTATCGTTCTGATTACGGATCAGTAAATCTTCATATAAAGCAGTTTTGTCTTCATCCAGTTCACTGCGAGCAATTCCCCACAATATATTATCTGATAAAGTATTCAATGCCCACAAATCCGACTGTAAATCTTTAGGGAAATTTTCCAAGTTGGGAGGCAAGCCTACACGAATAGATTGTATAACTACGGTATCTAAACTTTGCTGAGAAGCCTGAGCCGTTTTCGATAATTGCTCATAAACTGTTTCCGGCAGTTCTAAAGTAAGAGTTTGTGATCTCATATTTTTTTACCTTTTTGGGGAAACAAAATTTTCTTAACCCGACATCTACATTATACAACAAACTTTACTGAAAAGAACAAAGTCTATCCTGCATAAGTAGCATCCCCACCGCCGAGGGCGGCGGCTAGAGCAAGGTCGTCTATTTTATGACCGCTCTCTCCAAATTTCCTAACGCATCCACAACCCGCTCTTTGTGATTAAGGAGCATATCCAATTCTTCCATTTCCTCAAGGGTGAAATAGCCAAAATCGGTGGTTTCATCACTTAGCCCAAGCTCCCCGCCAATAATCTCTGCTTCAAAAGACATCGCAATAACATGGGCTTTATTCCCATCAGTATATTCGACCATGCGATTTGGATCGCTGTACACACCGACTAAACGCGTCACGCGGATATTGAGTCCCGTTTCTTCGTAGGCTTCGCGAATGCAGGCTTCTTCAACAGTCTCACCCGAATCCACACCGCCACTGGGGAGACACCATTGCTTGTTGTCCGCGCGTTCTGTGAGCAGAATTTTGGTCTTGGTCTCGTCTAAAATGATTGCTGAACAGCCAAGACGGACTTGACCTTCTTTGGCTATTCTTTCTCCGTGATGGATTGTGGTTACTGTGGGCACGGGGAGGGGACTCCTTTTTTTTGTGTTTGAAACGTAAAACGTAATACGTTTTACGCAATATGCAATTGGTTTAACAAGCTCGGCAGAATTTCTCCATAATCCAAACTTGCTTCCGAAAGATCCAAATATATGACCTTTTCTTGGGGCAAAATGTTCAACCATTCTTCCAAATATATTTTCAACAAGCCCGCATCATCCGATGTGGCGATATTGACGCGGTTTCGCTTCGCCAATCTTTCGCGAACTACTTCCTCCGAAGCTGTCAAATAAATGACCAAATCCGGCAATGGGAGCGCGGCGCGTAGTTGCTTATAAAGTCGCTCGCAAAGAGAAAACTCTGCATCGCTGAGATAGCCGCGCGTATGAAAAAGACGCGCGAAGCCGTGAAAATCCACATCCAAGCCTCCATCAACGAGAGCAAGCCGAGGGTCGGCACGTAACACGCGCTCTTGTTCGGCACGAAGTAGAAGATAATCGACTTGATTGGGGAGCGCGTAACGCTTATCCTCATCAAAAAGATGCTGAAATGGGCGCGTATCGTGTTCTTCTAGCCCAGTTGCAAAATCGCCTGTTGCGGCGAGGGCTTTGGCGAGGGAGGTCTTCCCAACGCCGCTTACACCTACGAATGTAATTAATTTTGACATGGGGGTATTTTACCCTTTTTCAACGCGAATTTACGCGAATGGACGAATGACGCGAATAAAAACTTTTTAATTTAAAAACATTTGCGCAATTCGCACATTTGCAAACATTCGCGTTTCAGGTTTTACCAAATCCCAATCATCACGTATAATTCTTTTTTTAGAAAAAAACCTATTAATCCAAAACCTGACAGGTCTTAAAGACCTGTCAGGTTTATTCCCGAATATCGGAGCCATCCCATGACCCAAACCAAAAGCGGCGCGAAAATTCGCCAAGACTTTATTGATTTTTTCAAGGAAAAAGCCGACCACACCTTTGTCCCCTCGGCATCTCTTGTGCCGGGCGGCGATGCGACTCTGCTTTTTACCAACGCCGGCATGGTGCAATTCAAAGACGTTTTCCTCGGCACCGACAAACGCCCCTACACCCGCGCCGTCAACTCGCAAAAATGTATGCGCGTGGCGGGCAAGCATAACGACCTCGAAGATGTCGGACGAGACGACACGCATCACACTTTTTTCGAGATGCTCGGCAACTGGTCTTTCGGCGACTATTATAAAAAAGAAGCCATCGAATGGGGCTGGGAATTGCTCACCGAAGTTTGGGGTCTCCCCGCAGAAAATCTCTACGCAACTGTTTTCAAAGACGAAAAGGGTGAAATTCCTTCTGATGATGAAGCGGCAAAATACTGGAAAGAACAGCCCGGATTTTCTGAAGATCGTCTTTTCTATCTTGGACGTGCTGAAAACTTCTGGGAAATGGCAGATACGGGTCCTTGCGGTCCCTGCTCTGAGATTCATATAGATTTGCGTCCCGAAGAGGGGGAAGTGACGGAGGAGACTCTCGACACCGACCGATTTATCGAACTCTGGAACTTGGTCTTCATCCAATACAACCGCATCGACGCAAACACCCTTGACCCTTTGCCTGCTACCCACGTGGACACGGGGATGGGCTTCGAGCGAATTGTTGCCACCCTGCAAGGGGTAGATTCTAATTATAAAATCGACCTTTTTGCAGGCGCGCTGAATACCGTTCGCAAATTGACAGGGCATAGCGAAGAAGAAATGCTCGCCGACTTCACCCCCTACCGCGTTATTGCCGACCATGCGCGGACTGCCGCATTCTTGATCGCCGATGGCGTTGTGCCGGGCAATATGAGCAGGAATTATGTTTGCCGCATGATTATTCGCCGCGCGGCACGTTTTGGTGGCAAATTAGGTCTGGAAGACCCCTTCCTTGCTGATGTTGCTAATGAGATTATAGACGCTTATAGCGAGTTTTACCCCGAATTAGAGAAAAACCGTAAAACCATTCTCGATAATTTAACGCGTGAAGAAATTCGCTTTGCAAAAACGGTTGAGAGTGGAATAAGTCATTTAGATAATTTATTGGATGAGGTAAAAGAAAAAGACGAGAAAATTTTAGCAGGCAACAAAGCCTTCGACCTTTATGCCACCTACGGGCTTCCTTTTGAAATTACCCGCGATATTGCAAAAGAAATTGACTTAGACGTAGACGAAGCCGGATTCGTTCAAGCTATGGACAAACACCGTCTTGCATCGGGTGGCGGAAAGGCAATGGGCGAAATGGGTAGCGAAGATACTGAAATGTATAATAATTTAGCCGAGAAGCTAAAAGAAGAAGGAAAGCTCCCTGATGAGGGTGTGAAATATGACCCTTATACCCATCTTGAAACCGAGGGAGAAGTTCTCGCGCTCATCGTTGAGGGGGAGTTGAGGAACGAAGCGCAAGTTGGAGACGCGGTTGCCCTCATCCTGCCTGAGACTGGATTCTACATAGAATCGGGCGGTCAAGTTGGGGACACGGGCGTTATCGTTGGCGATGGATGGGAGGTTGATGTTGAAGCCGCACAAAAACCCGCGGCAGGACTTATCCTGCATGTTGGAACCGTCCAAGAAGGAAATCCCAAAGTTGGTGATTCAGCATCTGCAAAGGTAGATGCAATCCGCAGAAAAGATATTATGCGAAATCACACAGCAACCCATTTATTACATGCGGCGTTGCATGAGATTTTAGGCGAACACGCGAGGCAGGCTGGCTCGCTGGTTGCGCCTGAGAAATTGCGTTTCGATTTTACGCACCCTGATGCCATTCCTCTTGAAATTCTTGAGAAAATCGAAGCTTATGTGAACGGAAAAGTTTTAGAGAATTACAAACTGAATACCACTGTTAAGTCTTTGCAAGAGGCGATGGAGGGCGGAGCGACCGCGCTTTTTGGTGAGAAATATGGCGATATTGTACGAAATATCAAGATAGGTGCTCCTTCGACTGGCTCAGGGCAGGCGTTCTCGAATGAGTTGTGCGGGGGAACGCATGTGAAAGAGACGAACGATATTGGTCTCTTTACAATTACCCATGAGGGCAGCGCGGCGGCGGGAATTAGGCGTATTGAGGCAATTACGGGGCGCGAGGCTTTTAATCAATTTCAGGAGCGGCGCAGGTTGTTGGTGGAGGTTTCTAAGCGGTTAAATGTTTCGCCTCCGAAAATCGTGGAACAAGCAGAATCGCTTATAGCGTCCTTAAACGATATGCAAAAGCAAGTTTTGGCTATGCGAGAAAATATGGCTTCTTTGCAGTTCTCCAAAGTACTGGATGAAGCTCAGGATGTCGGTGATATTCACGTTCTAACCATGCGCGTTCAAGATGCCGATTCAAATACGTTGCGGCAACTGGCAGATCGGTTCCGCAATCGTTATCCAAAATTAGGCGTGGTGGTTTTGGGAACGGTGGTTAAAGATAAACCACAATTGATTGCAGCAGTGACAGACGATTTGGTTTCACGCGGCATCAAAGCAGGTGACTTAGTCAAATTTGTGGCACAGCAGGTGGGCGGCGGTGGGGGCGGCAGACCGACCTTGGCTCAGGCTGGCGGGCGCGATGCGTCTAAGTTGGATGAGGCGTT
>CAZAWS010000013.1:0-2301 GCA_964488755.1 uncultured Anaerolineaceae bacterium
AAAAGCATTCGCTCATTGGCGTATAGCGTAGCGGCATTGGCGTTGAAAACTTAAGGCATAATTTCAATATGGCTGAACGCTTACGAAATAAAGATAAGAAAGCTACAGCTTTACGGTTCCCAGTTCAAAAAAATATTCAATATTCTCAAATTAGCCCCAAAATCGGTGTCGCGATGATTAGATAATTCAATATCTACCGAGGGGATTCCCTCCACCGAAGAAGCCCAATCTGTTAGATTACCGCTATAATCGCATCCCGTATCAATGGGCGGATAAGCATAAGGGCTTTTATTGGCAATCCTTTGCGCCAAATCTTTTGAGGGGTCAAAGGGCGGCATCCCACCGGCAAAAATGCCCAAAGCCGCGCTATGGTAACTAATGAGCGCATCAAAATTATGCAAAGAAATAAAATTAATTAAAGACGTTGTCTCTGGTTCCGATGCAGGAGCCGTCCCCCCCGTTGTCGGTAAATAATTCCAGCATCCTTCTCTATCCCACTCTTCTTTCCAATGATAGGGAAAATTATGATTTAAATCTACACCGTTTTCGTTCACGCGCCCGGTACGGTCGTGTGCGCGTGCATCGCCATCTGGGTTGAGGGCGCGCAAAATATACAGCGTCACATCGGCGGGCACCAACTCGGGGTGCGCGTGCAACTCTTCTATCAACTCATCGGCAAGGGCAATCGTATTCCACTCGTAGCCGCCGTGAATGCCCGCCACAATCAGCCGCTCGCTGGCTCCATACCCAAATTTATACACTTCTAGCGGTCTGCCCATCACCGAGTAGCCAATGACCATTGGGGGATGGGCTTGTAAGGTGCTAGGCACATAGTCAAAGGCGGTGGGCGTGGTCACTACAATATATGTGCCGAGCGGGTTTGGCGTCACGGTGGGGAGCAGGTAAGTTGTTGGGGCTAGGGGGGGCGCAGATGCTAAAGTTGGCGAATCTGTTGCTTGCGGGAAATCCTGTTCAGGTTGCGCGCGGAGCGGTATTTTATCCCATAAAAAAAATCCCAGCACTATCAATCCGATGATATTTATTCCCCAGACAATCATCAAAATTTTAGGTACTTTTCTCTTTTTTGCCATTATTCTACTGCTCGCCGCAAGATATTGATGGCGATATTGGGTGCCCAGCGCAAAGCGTTTTTAGGATGCCCGCCATAGTGCAGGGTGCGTGTTTTTTCGCCATCGGGCGTGCGCAAAATTAGCTCGGCAGTTTGCTCGTTTTCTCCCGCAAAAAACGCAATGCCTAATGCCGCATCTGCCCCTTTTTCTGTTTGGATTTGGCGCAAAGCGGGGTGCAATTCTTTGGGATTGAGTTCACGATTTTCACTATAGATGAGGGAGGGATTGGCGGCTTTTTGGAGCTGGGTGGACAGGTGGTTGCCCAACCCCGACTCTAGCGTGACCAACCGCCAACCGCGCGATTCCACCGCCGCCAGCGTGACCTCCGCGAGTTGGGCTTGGTCAGTGCCAAAAATAACTTTTCCTAATCGTGAACGGATTTCTGTCTCTACTTCGAGAAGCATTGTGCTTACTTCAGCTTCTGTTTTCCCCTTCGCCGCGAGCCGAATATCGACCATGCCCGCGTGCGCCGATAAGCCCACTGTGGGATTTTTAAGTGCTTCAAGGTCAGCGATTTTTGTATCGAGCCTGCCTTCGCCAATGCCCGCGGTACGCAAAATACGCACTTTGATAATTTCATCGAGAGCATAGTGTTTTTGGAGGTAGGGGATAACGGAATCATGAAGGACAGTTTCCATCTCACGAGGTACGCCGGGGAGGGAGATAATTGCGCCAGTCCCCTTCCCGAACCCTTCTCCCTGAGGGGGAAGGGAATTATATTCAACAATAAAACAAGGGGCAGTGCCTACCGGGTTTTCAAGCGCAAGTGCGCCTTGCGGCACATAAGCCTGCCTTTTTTGATTTTCGGTTGGCTTTCGCCCGTAAAGAGAAACCCGTTTTTCAATATCTTTCCAAAGGTCTGGGCGAAATTCGGTTTTTACGCCAACTGCGAGGGCAATGGCATCACGCGTAGGGTCGTCAATGGTGGGTCCCAGCCCGCCGGTGGTAATGATGATGTCTGTGCGCTTCATCGCTTCTCGAATCGTTTCGGCAATTCGCTCTGCGTTATCGCCAATGGTGACTGTGCGATATAAATCTATACCAAGGTCGCGTAAATTGCGAGCAAGATAGCGCGTATTCGTATCTACGATTTCGCCAAGTAAAATTTCTGTTCCGATAGTTATTATTTCTGCTGAGGGCATAGGAGGTTAGTTGATTAGTTGATTAGTTG
>CAZAWS010000013.1:2401-13813 GCA_964488755.1 uncultured Anaerolineaceae bacterium
TTAGTTGATTAGTTGATTAGTTGGATAGCTTGGAGGTTGTTTAGGTAGCACGTTTTAACCTTTGCGCTTAAAATTTTAGGTGTTTAACGGTTAAGCCATTATTGATTAATTCGTTGAGCGCATCAATGCCTAAGCGCAAATGTTCTTCAACATATTCTTCGGTTACTTTTTCATCGCTTTTGGCTGTTTTAATGCCTGCCGTCATCATCGGGCGGTCAGAGACGAGGAGTAATGCCCCTGTGGGGATTTCGTTTGAGAATCCTGTGATGAAGAGCGTGGCTGTTTCCATGTCGATTGCCATTGCACGAATTTTAGCAAGATAATTTTTGAAATCATCATCATGCTCCCAAACACGCCGATTGGTGGAGTAGACGGTGCCTGTCCAATAATCGTGCTTGTGATTACGGATAGTGGTTGAAACTGCCTTTTGCAAATTAAAGGCTGGTAAGGCAGGCACTTCAGGTGGATAATAATCGTTCGATGTTCCCTCTCCACGAATAGCGGCGATGGGAAGAATAAAATCACCGAGTGCGGTCTTTCTCTTTAATCCGCCACATTTGCCGAGAAAGAGAACCGCTTTCGGCTTGGTGGCACTGAGTAAGTCCATAACAAGGGCGGCATTTGGGCTGCCAATTCCAAAGTTGATGAGCGTAATCCCGTTGGCGGTGACATTGGGCATGGGTTTATCATCTCCACGAATGGACACGTCATGCCAATCTGCGAAAAGATGGAGGTAATGTTCAAAATTGGTCAGCAAAATATAATCGGCAAAATCTTCTAAGGCTGTGCCCGTATAACGAGGAAGCCAATCTCGGACAATTTCTTTTTTGTTTTTAAGAGTCATAGTAGTTGGGTAGTTGCTTCGCTTGATAGCTGTATAGTGGGAGGAGGCAAGTGAGTAAGTTTCTTTATGGATATTTTTTGTGCAACACGTCTTAGGTTCTCTCCTTTTCGTTCCCAATTTTACCCGAAAAAGCAAAATGCCCGACACATATTGTATCGGGCATTTTTTATTGTGCATTTGTTTTTTTATTTAGTCTACACCAAGATAGGCTTTTTGTACCATCTCATTGTTTTTAAGTTTCTGAGCATCATCGTGGAGGACGATTTGTCCCGTTTGTAGCACATAGCCACGATTAGCAATAGAGAGTGCCATTAATGCGTTTTGCTCAACGAGAAGGATGGTGGTGCCTTCTTTATTAATCTCAACAATCGCATCGAATACTGCGTCAACGAGAACGGGCGCAAGTCCCATGGAAGGCTCGTCCAACATCAGCAAACGAGGCGCAGACATCATAGCGCGCCCAGTAGCCAACATCTGTTGTTCACCACCAGAGAGTGTGCCTGCTACTTGTTTGCGTCTCTCTTTCATCCTTGGGAAGAGAGTAAAAACGCGTTCAAAGTCTCTGGCTATACCCTCTTTATCGTCTCGGCTGAAATGCCCCATTTCTAGGTTCTCTTGTACGGTTAATTTCGCAAAAACGCCACGTCCCTCGGGGACCATTGCCATTCTTTCGTAAACAAGTTTATGAGCTGGTGTGCCCACAATATTCTTACCTAAATAAGAGATAGAACCCTCACGCGGGGTTAAGAGACCGCTGATTGTGCGTAGGGTTGTCGTTTTTCCAGCACCATTAGCACCGATGAGGGTAACAATTTCACCTTCTTCAACAGTGATAGAGATGCCTTTTAGAGCATGGATATTTCCATAATAAGTATGAATGTCATTAACTTCTAGCATTGCCATTTTATTCTCCCTCCCCCAAATCCAACCCGGATGCAGCACCTCTTCCCAAATAGGCTTCGATCACTTTGGGGTTTGTTTGAATATCGCTCGGTGTTCCTTCGGCGATTTTTTGACCAAAATCCATCACCCAAATTTCTTCACTGATTCCCATGACAACTTTCATATCATGCTCGATCATTAAGACGGTAATCCCGACTTCGTCCCGCAATCTGCGAATGAAGTGCATCAACTCGATGGATTCGTTGGGGTTCATTCCCGCAGTAGGTTCATCTAATAAGAGGAGTTTAGGTTTGCTGGCTAAAGCACGCGCAATTTCAAGTCTACGCTGCGCGCCGTAGGACAAATTATGTGCAACCTGATCGCCAAGTCCGCCTAGCCCAACAAAGTTGAGTAAACGAATGGCTTCTTCTAGGGCTTCTTCTTCTTCTTTGATAAAACTTTTGGTTTTGAAGATTGCTTCAATCCAATGGGTTTTAAAGTGTATGTGTTGCCCCACCAAGATATTTTCAATCGCCGTCATTTTTGAGAAAAGACGGATATTTTGATAGGTTCGTGAAAGTCCTTTTTGGGTAACGTGATCGGGGCGAAGTCCTTCAATATGATGTTTTCCATCAAAGATAATTTCACCTTCAGTTGGAGTATAAAATCCTGTAATACAATTGAAGAAAGTTGTCTTTCCTGCACCATTTGGACCGATAACGCTAGAGATGGAGTTTTCTTTGACTTCAATTTCAAAGGAATCGACCGCCACGAGACCACCAAAGCGTTTTGTTACATTACGTGTGCTAAGTATTATGCTCATGATTGTCTCCTAGTTTTCCGCCAAGCTAAGTTCTTCATCTTCGCTCGCCTCTCTTCTTCTTCTTTCATCGGGTAAGAATCCCTCTGGTTTATAGAGCATCATAACGATGAGCAAAACACCATAAATCAACATGCGGAATTCTGCGAATTCTCTAAGCAGTTCTGGTAAACCAACCAAAATTAGTGCACCAACGAAAACTCCGGGGATGCTCCCAACGCCGCCTACAATAATTAGGGATAAAACGTTGATAGAAATAATAAGATTAAAGCTGTGAGGGAAGATAGACGTTAGCTTTGAGGCAAAAATTGCCCCTGCCAATCCTGAGAAGGCGGCACCTGTAGCAAAAGCCATCAATTTTGTGCCAACCAAATTCATGCCCATTGCTTCAGCAACATCTTCATCTTCACGCATCGCCATCCATTGCCTACCGAGACGTGAATCTCGCAAGCGAGTGGCAATAAAAACCGCTAATAGTATCCCCGCCAAAACCACATAATAGAGTTGCCCTGGCTGTACTAGCCTTATACCAAAGATTTCAGGTTTAGGAATTTGCAAAATACCTTGTGCTCCGCCTAAGGTGTTTTTGAAAACATCGGACACGGCGAGAACACGGATAATCTCTCCGAATCCGAGAGTCACAATAGCTAAATAGTCACCTCTCATGCCCAAAACAGGAATGCCCAAGACAATGCCGAAGAGTACAGCTGCGAGAACGGCAACGGGTAACGCCGTCCAAAAAGTGAAGCCCACATGCAATCCTAGTGCACCCTCAGAGGTTAACACTCCCATCATATAAGCCCCGATTGCGAAAAAGGCAACGTATCCCAAATCTAGTAGACCTGCAAAGCCGACTACAATGTTAAGCCCTAAGCCCATTAGGATATATATGCCCACATTATTGGTAACTTCTGTGAGGTAAGAACCAAGAAAAAGTGGCAAAAAGAGAATAATAACCATTAAGGCAAGAGATTTACCTTTACTCAGTTGTTTTTTCTTTTGAGGCGAAAAACCGGCAAATGTGGCTTTTATACCATCACCTTTCTGATCCCACCCAGTTGTAATTCCTGCTACGACAAGAAATATAATTAGCGCAACAATAGGGTTAAGAGTTTCACCTTCAAAAATAAATTTTGCCACGCCTCTGCCAAATACGTCTCGGATACGGATTAAGAGAACTTCTGAGAACGTGGCGATCACCAATACCCACGCAATACCCGTTACAAGAGGATGCCGGATTTTTCTGTCTAATAACCCAACAAAAGAAGCCAACGCGCTCATAATTGCAAAGAGAAGGAGAAGCATAAAGCTCCCGACAATAACTCCCTGTCCAAATGTAAGGAATTCTGTTAATACGGGGGAAACATTTGCTAAAAATTGACGAAGGTCGGTATTTGTTTCTAAAAACACGAGAATTATTGAAGGAATGGCTGAAACTGCACCAATTGCAAAGCCAACCCCAATGGGTTTTGCCTTGCTTTTATAATCCATATTATTTGTCGTGAAGTAAGCGACAGCCATAGGTGTTGCCACCAAAAAGACATGCCCTAATGAAAACCAACCAGTAATCAGTTCTCTCTCTCCCAGCAAGGTGATGAAGCCAATGACATTTAAGCTGAGAACAACAATGCCCGCTATAAGACCTTTGCTAATAATATCTTTAATTGTTATAGGTTTATTCATAAAAAGTCTCCTATGCCTTTTCTTCGGCTAAACGTTCGCCAAGAATACCCTGCGGGCGGAAAATTAGCACTAAGACCAGCATCGTAAAAGCAATCACATCTTTCAACTGATGCGGAGAGGGAACGCCCAAACCTTCAAGGAAAAGAGTTGGTCCAACTGATTCGAATACGCCTAAGAGCAAGCCACCTAGTGCCGCTCCAGGAATACTTCCGATACCACCCAAAACCGCCGCAGTAAAGGCTTTGATGCCTGGGAAAAACCCCATAAAATAGTGAACTTGTCTAAATACTAATGCGTAGAGTACGCCTGCAATACCCGCCATCGCCGCGCCCATTGTAAAGGTGATTGTGATTGCTTTATCAACATCAATACCCATTAAACGCGCAACATCTTTGTTTTCTGCGGCGGCTCGAATAGATTTACCTACTTTTGTTTTTATAACAAAAAGATTTAAACCAATTAGCATTACAATGGCAACAACAATTACAAGAGCCTGCGATTTCAGAATTTCAATACCAAAAATTGTCATTTTCCCAGCGATGTCATTAATAAGCGGAAATGACTTTACTTCTGAACCATATAAGCCTCTAAAGTAATATTGCCAGAAAAAAGATGCGCCAATTGCGGTAATCAAAGGAACCAAACGAGGAGCACCGCGCAAAGGTTTATAAGCTACGCGCTCAGTTAATATAGCAACGCCTATAGAAACAAGCATCGTTACAAGGGTAATAATGATTAGCCCCTGAACGGGATTTGCGTCCAAGTATCCAGATTCGCTCATGGGGGTAGCAATAAAAATGGTAGCTGTCATAATACCTGACATAAAAAATTCGCCGTGGGCGAAGTTGATCATGAAAAGCACCCCGTAAACCAGAGTATAACCAATGGCAATAAGTGCATAAAGACTACCTTGAGCAATCCCAGCTACTATTGTATCTGTCCAGGCTTTCGCTGAATAAGGATTGTCCATTAGCGTAGCAATTGTCCCCCAAAGCATTGCAACAATAATTGCCGCACGGAAAAGCCACATGATCACACCGAGAATGTCAATTTGTTTAATTCTTTCTGACATAAGAGTTTTCCTATTTTTCTAACTTTTCACAAAAAGGATGGAGCCGCTAAAGGCGACCCCATCCTCAGGAATAAATATCAAACAAGTTAGGAAAATCTGACAGGTCTTTGAGACCTGCCAGATTTAAGTTCCGCAAGTTGTTTAATGCTCATTCCTTAATCAAAGCTGTTATCTAATTGATAGAGCTTAGGGCCAGACAACTATGTATTCGCCATTGGTGAGCTGTGAAACGGTGATTTGTGGGTCAGCACAGTCACCATATTCATCACAGGTCAAGGTGCCGGTAATGCCATCGTAACCAGAGGTGGCACTTAAGCAATCGCGCATATCTTGGCGACCAACGTGAAGGCTATCACCATCAACAACACCAACGGATTCAACACAACCTAAAATCATATTAGTGGCATCAAAAGCGTGAGCGTGGAAAACGGAAATAGGTTCGGTGCCATAATCTTCTTCGTATTTTGCTAAGAATTCGTTATAGAGTTCATTTTCAAAACCGAGATCAGGACCAGAGAAGTACATGCCTTCGCCAGCTTCACCAACTGCCTCAGCGGCGGCGGGGGAAATCATGCCATCGGCGGCGGCTAAAATTGTGTCTTCGAGACCAGAAACTTCTTTAGCCTGTTTGGTCAAGAATCCACCTTCAGCGGTGAAAACAGGGTAATAAATGAATTCAGGTTCGCCAGCGGCAACAGCTGTGAGTACAGGGCGCATATCTGTATCGCCTTTATTTACAGCGGTGAATTCAGTAATCTCGCCACCGAGTTCTTTGAAACTATCAGCAAATACTGCTGCAAGACCTTCGGTGTAAGGGTCGCCATCATGGATGGCAGCGGCTTTGGTTACGCCCAATTCATTGAAAGCGAAGTCAGCCATTGCTTTACCTTGAACTTTGTCATTATGCGCTGTGCGATAATAACCAGCGTTCCATGCTTCGTCAGGGTCAGTCAATGAAGGGGATGTGTTGGAGGGGGAAACCATCACGTAGCCAGCTTCAGACATAACTGTGGACATGGGGACGCCTGCGCCAGAGCAAGAGGTACCAACGATACCGATGATTGTGGGATCAGAAACAATTTTCTGTCCAGCGGCTTGTCCACCTTCGGCGGAGCAACCATCATCTTCGGCTTGAAGTTCAATAGCGTGACCAGCGATATCGCCTTTGAAGGCAATAGCAATTTCAACACCATGTTGGGAGTCCATACCAAGATCGGTATTAGGACCAGAAATTACCAATGCGGAAGCAATACGAACAGGTTCATCGGGACCATAGGTGACACAGCCAATGGCATCGTCACATTCGTAGCTAGGACCAGCAGCACCGCAAGCGGTCAAAATCATACCAACAACCATCAAGGCTGCGAGTACAGCGAGTAAACGTTTAGACATTTTTTCTCCTTCTTTCTATAGATTATTTTATAAGATACCCGAATAATCGGGGGTGAAAATACTAGGCAGACAACGCCAACAAAAATGTCCTAACCACCTCCTTATATATGAGGTTTTTGGGTAATACTAACTATATACAACTAACACAAAAGATGCTCTTAAGTTACACAGAGTATCAATAATAGTTACAAAAGAAAATGGGGGAGAACAGGTTTTATAAAAAGTTATTTCTCTGGCGGCGTATATAAAACCTGATCACGAATACGTAAATCTGTGTTTCTTATTTTCATTGCCAAATCGGCAGAAAGGTTATACATTAATCTATAGCCTAACTGCGGATAAGTCTCACATAACATCAATAAGCGATCACGAGAAATAACAATCAAGTGAGTATCTTTTTCACCAGCACTTGCCGATGCAGAACGTAAGCCCTCGTCTACCAAAGCTACTTCGCCAAAAGATTGCCCGCGGTGTAAAACTGCTACGACCGTCCCCTTTTTACCAGCGGAAGAATTAATTAAGATATTTACTTTTCCGCTAGCAATTATATATAACTCTTTACTACTACTATTTTCTTCAAAAACCATCGCTCCCTTAGACAAAACTTCATCGCGACATAAATTTGCCACCAGTTCCAATTGAGTTGGGGTAAATTGATAAAAAATATCGCTTTGTTTAAGCGTGCTGATAAATGAACTCATTTTACCTCGGGGATTTTGATTAGCTCGTAGTGTAGCATATTTATAAGATGTATGCAACCAAAAGACCAAGAATTTGGGACAGTTTTCCACACTTTAAAATAGCCTGCTACCGCTAAAAAACACCTGTGCGCTTGTAAGCAGAAGTGCGTTATTTTCTGCACAAAAGCTAAAAGAAGGGCACTCAAGTTAAGGTCACGCGTGGTGCGTTTTTTATCATAATATCTCACCTCTGTAATTTGAAAATCGAATTCTTTTTTGTAGAAGGATGATACAATCCAGCGTCAAAAAAGCATCTGCTGTATAGGAGTGTCTTGTGAAGAAATCAATCCCCTTTTCATTCATTTTTATAACACTGGCATTGTTGGTGCAAGCCTGTGGAAATTCTAGCACCCCAACACCCACCCCAACAGACATTCCTGAAACAAGAAAATACTAATGCGGCTAAGGAAAACAATGGCACAGAACCGCTGAATACGATTGACGGGCTTAGCCCTGTTTGAACAGCCCCAGATAATGCTAAACGAATCGAAAACGCCTTAAGAAAACGTACAGACCATTTGTGCTATACTTTAAGCCGTAGATTTTCTCTAAAAGAAACCTAAAAACTTTATGCCTTTTTTGTGGCTTTCATATTTACCGTACATCTTTAGAAGAAACTGAATTAGACAGAAAAACTTACCACAGATAAACAGGATCAACGCTGATTTAAAGAAAACAAGCGTTCATCTGTGGTTGATTTTAAACGTACAGTAGGGAAAACCTGCTTATTTTTCATGTCAAGAATTAAAGGGCTAAAGAAGAATAAATCATGGCAAAGAAAAAAACGTCTGCGAAAAAAGAAAAAGACCCCAAACAAGAGAATATCTGGCAACGAATTTCGGTTAATCGCCGCCTAGATTTTCTCGGAACAATGCTGGCGTTCTTAGGCATCATCACCCTCCTTAGTCTTGCAACAGGCACAAATGGCTCCTTCACCGATATTTGGGTCACATTCCTAACACGCGCCTTTGGCTGGGGGAAATGGGCTTTTCCTGTTGGGCTTATTCTTATTGGTATTTGGTTAGCCGCTCGTAACCAAGAGAGCGTTCCCCTTATTTCAATTGAGCGCATAACGGGCATCACCTTGCTCTTTTTTTGGCTTTTAGCCATTCTGCAACTTGCCCTGGTAGACCCTTTATATAATGTGCAATTTGACGAAGCGCGGATGGGCGGTGGTTATCTGGGCGCGTTCTTTATGCGAACGCTAAGTAATAATCTAGGGGGACTAGGTGCAACGATCGTGTTTTTGGCTTGGTTGCTGATTGCCCTAACTTTAGTGCTAGATATGAGCATCCGCGAGTTCATTCGTACCATCAGCCCTCCCTTTATAATTATTTATCAAATCTGGCGAGAGCGCATAGAAGAAATACGCGCCAGAAGAATCCCAGAAAAAAAAATGCCCCCCGTAAAAATGGATGGCTATACCCCAAGCAACGAAGCCCCCGATTCGGCACCACAAATTCAAATAGGCGTTTCTGCAAAAGAAGAAATCGAATGGTTTCTGCCTCCCATTGCCGAGATTCTTGATCCCGGCTTTGCCCCTTCGATTAATGACGAATACGTTGAAGGGCGCGCTATTCTCATAGAAGAAACCCTCGAATCATTCGGTGCTCCCGTAGAAGTCGTAGAAATCAATCGCGGGCCCACCATCACGCAATTTGGCGTAGAACCAGGGTTTATGCCATCTCGCAAAGGCAAAAAAACGCGCGTTCGGGTTAATAAAATCACATCCTTATCGGATGATTTGGCATTAGCCTTAGCCGCCTCACAGATTCGTATTCAGGCACCTGTACCGGGAAAGGGATATATAGGCATCGAAGTCCCCAACGCAGAAATGACCTTAGTTGCCTTGCGCGACATTCTCGAAAGCGACCTCTTCAAAGAAAAGAAAACGCCTTTGGGCTTTGCCCTTGGGCGTGACGTAGCCGGTCATCCGCAAATCGCAGATTTAACGGCAATGCCTCACTTGCTTATAGCGGGGACAACGGGTTCAGGTAAATCTGTTTGTGTTAATGCCATTTTGACCTCTATGCTTCTCTACAATACCCCCGATGATTTGCGATTGGTTCTCGTTGACCCAAAACGTGTTGAATTAACGGGCTATAACGGCATTCCGCATCTTCTTTCACCCGTAGTCGTTGAAACCGAACTCGTTGTCGGCGCGCTACAATGGATGACGCGAGAGATGGACAAACGCTACCACTCATTTTCGCAAGCAGGCAAGCGCAATATCACCGACTATAACGAATATATAGAAGCACAGGGCGGCAAAAAACTCCCCTTCATTGTCATTGTGATTGATGAATTAGCCGACCTGATGATGATTGCCCCCGATGAAACCGAAAAAACGATTACACGGCTGGCACAATTGGCGCGTGCTACGGGCATCCACATGATTCTTGCCACCCAACGCCCTAGCACCGATGTGGTCACGGGGCTAATCAAAGCCAACTTCCCCGCTCGGATTGCCTTTGCGGTTGCTTCTGGTGTAGATAGTCGCGTGATTCTCGACCAAACTGGCGCAGAACGCCTACTCGGCAGCGGCGATATGCTCTACCAAGCTCCCGATGCGCCTGCCGCATCTCGCTTGCAAGGAGTCTTTATTTCAGATATAGAAACAGACCGCTTGGTTGAATTTTGGCGAATGCAAGCGGGGTACGCTACAGACACGAAAAATGTTTCTGGCGCGCCAAGAGAAGGTCTGCCCAACGGCGTGCCACTCAAACAAGTAGAAATGTTCGAAGATGAAATGGCAGAAAAAATTGACCCGCTTTATGATGAAGCGGTCGATCTTGTTCGCCGACAAGGACGCGCTTCTGTTTCTATGCTTCAGCGAAAACTACGCATTGGCTATACACGCGCCTCCCGTCTCATTGATGAAATGGAAAGATTGGGCATTGTCTCTGAACCTATGGGCGGAACGGGCGTGCGAGATGTGCTCGATTATGGGAAAGCGGGTCCGCCCGCGGATGGAAGATAGTTCACGCCACGCGCCCAGCCTTTTTCCCGGCACTCCAGCCCAAAACACGCGCGTCGCGGGGCATCTGTCTAGCCCAAATCCAACATAAAATATGAAACACTGGCTTATTTTATTCATCTTTATTATGGCACAGCCGATGCGCTTATTTCCGCTTAATATAGTCAATTCCCCCTAAGGTATAATCTGCCCCATGACTTACACAACCATCTTCTTTGACCTAGACGACACCCTCTACCCTCACGAAAGCGGACTTTGGCAGGGCATAAAAGACCGCATTAGCCTTTATATGCACGATGAACTGAGATTCTCTTGGGATGAAATCCCCGCCCGCCGCGAAGAATACTTCCTCAATTACGGGACAACGCTCCGCGGGATTCAAGCAAACTTTACGGTGGATGAAAACGCGTATCATGCCTACGTGCATCAACTGCCATTAGAGGAATATATCGCCCCTGACCCAAACTTGCGTGCCCTCCTTGAGCATCTTCCCCAAAAGAAATACATCTTCACCAGCGCAGATGCAGAACATGCACGGCGCATATTGGCACGTTTGGAAATTAGCGAATACTTCGAGAAAATTCTCGATATTTACGCCGTCTCCCCCTACGCAAAACCCCAACCCGAAGCTTTTGCGCGTGCTTTGGAAATTGTCGGTGAAAGCGATTCATCTTCCTGCGTGATGATAGACGACCTTCCTCGCACCACCCACGCCGCCAAAGAATTTGGCTTCTTTAGTATCCTTAAAGGCAATAAAGGCAACGCAAATGATGCCGATGTTAGATTAGAAAGCTGGGACGAACTCCCAAAATTGCTTGGTATTACTTAGACTTAAATTCAACAATTAAGAAACTCGGTTTTTCCTTTTCTGCTAAGAATTTTTTCGTTAAATATCATTAGTTCTCACAGAAGCACTTTATTATGACGATAAAAAACCGAGTTTCTATTATTTAGAGATTGCTTATGAACCCCTATCTTGTTGCCCTGCTTATTATCGCTATC
>CAZAWS010000014.1:0-13747 GCA_964488755.1 uncultured Anaerolineaceae bacterium
AAGAAAGTTGTATCTTTCATCTTTTCTCCAAAACAGTTTTACCCAATGAGATTGTGATAGTTACTCAAAATTATGGTGGTAGAACGGCATTGCATTTTAGAAAATGCGTTGCAGCTCGGGTGAAATCATGGGGCAACGCATCTTTAAGATGCAATGTACCACTAACATTTTGAGCAATTACAGATTGTGGATATAAAGCCGCGTCACGCGCGTTTTAGGCTTGAGTGCCGCACCCAAGCATCTTCTTGACGTGAGCAGAAAATGTTCACGCTACGAAGATGTTGATTCGCGGCACGCAAGCTGAGGTCACGCGCGGCGCGTTTCTCCAAATTCAAAATAGTGATTACTAGCGCGTCATCTCTGTACCACATTTGGGACATTTCTCATTATAGCAAGGCTTCCCGGCAACATGCTGAGACTTATATCCACATTTGGGGCAGACGCAATTTCCACCGGTACCTGCTTTCTGAGGTCCGTTATTGCGACCTAGTCCGCTTCCTTGGCCTCGGCTTCCACCGCGACCACCGCCGCCGCCGCCACCACCGCCACCACCGCCACCAGCACCACGTCCATAATAAGTATTCACGTTTTCTCTCCTTTTAGTTTTTTTAGATTATTGTGTATTATTTGAGCATAAAAAAATCTCATTTACAATAAAATTGTACAACTTAAGTTGACGGCTGTCAACTATAATGGTACGATTTACATAGAGATAAGAATTCTCAAGCTACCTGACAGTCTTGTAATTGATCACGCTCCTCCCTTAAAATATCGCTCTAGCCGCCGAAGACAGCGGCTAGAGCAGAGGGGATGACCAATTACAAATTTTCAAATTTTTCTTTGCGCCTTTGCGTGAGATTTGAGAAATAGTCGAACCAATGTGTCCGGTGGCTAGAAGGATTTTCAAGTAATGGAAATTTGATTGGAGAGACCATGAACAAGATGGAAGAAGCTAATGTTGGTCAAATGATTAAATCTTTAAGAGCTAAACAAAATCTTTCTCTAAGAGCACTTGCTGAACTAAGTAAGATTTCGACAAATGCAATCAGTAAGATCGAACGTGGGGAAACGTCTCCAACTGTTGCATCGCTACGTCAGTTAGCATCGGCTCTTGATGTACGTATTACCGACCTCTTTGTGCAAGATACCCACAAAATGGCTGTATTTGTCAAGAAAGACGAGGCGACAATCATCAGAAGTAAGGGGGTGAAAATTGAGACTTTGGGAAGCGGATTGCCACATCAGCAATTAGAACCATTCGTCATGGAAATTGCACCGGCCAACAAGGGGATTGTTGATGCGGTTTCTCATTCGGGAGAAGAGTTTATCTATTGCTTAGAAGGGAAAGTGGAATGTCTTGTCGGGGATGATGCCTTTGTTTTGGAGTCGGGCGATAGGTTGCTTTTTAAAGCATCACAACCCCATTCTTGTCGCAATCTTGAAACAGATTCCGCGAGAATAATTTTAGTTTTACAAACTGACAGGGAGAAACCTTTTCCCCATAAAGTTCATTAGTGAGACGCAAAAAACTGCTTCATTGACGCGATTTATGCTTAATCTAAGCCAAAATGCTCAACGAGTTCGTTGACAATTTGCTTGTGGGTGATGCCATGCAGGGAGTTCTTGGGTTGGGGCTGGGTCATTGCTTAGATTTATTTTTTGGACAAATAATAGACTCTATCGGGAATAAAATTCTCAGCCACCAATCCTCGCAAATCTTCGCTCATAAACAAAAAGACCCCGTTCCCTTTGAGGGAGCGGGGTCTTTCTTTATAAAAAAAGTATTATTTTCTTTCCTTAAAACCAAAGAAACGCTCGGCAATCCCGCCCAACTTCACCGCATCTGCCTTCTCCCCACGCAAAAGCCACTCAGCAGCCTTGCGCTCAATTAGCCAATTCTCGCGCCCTTTTTCAGCGAGGGATAAGGTCTCATTGAGCGCACTCTCATCACCATCTACAATACTTTGTTGGATATTTTGGAGGGATGCTATCATCTCACCCAAAACACGAGAGACATTAGAGGCATTGAGCAAAGATGCAGAGGATAAAGAAGCGACACCCTCTTGTGTTGGGCTTGATGCCGTTGTATCAGCATATTCTTGCCCCGCGCATTTGCGCGTTTCCTCCCATCCGGAGGTATCTACCGTTGCGTTGAGTAAAGCAACAGAAATCAACTGCGGGAGAAGATAAGCAGTCGCCATCACCCCATCTACCTCGGCTATATCAGCAAAAAGCGGATTTGAGCCAAATAGCTGCACCAAATCAGCCGCAAGCTGAATAACCGCGCCCGAAGCAGTTGGCGGCGCAGCAATCAAAGTTACCCCCTTGTTAAAAAGATCGGCTCGTGCCGCGTCAACGCCTCCCCCTCTGTCATCCAAATAAAAAGGATTTATAACGGGAGCAAGCCCAATATACGCGCGTCCCGCTGGTAAAATTTCCTGCATTTTTTCACTAGTAGCCAATTTGCTTGGTGCGGTATCCAAAATCACCGCGTCATCCTTTAAATCTTCTTTGATATATTCCATCGTTTCGTAAATTTCACTAAAGGGCAAACTTAGAATCACAATATCTGAATTTTTCACAGAGTGGGGAAGGTTACGATGTACTTTATCTACCGCTCCCATTTTCTGCGCTTTCCTCGCAGAAGACATATCTTTATCGTGCCCAATGCGAATAAGGTTTTCCTGCCCATCCAACGCCAGTCCAATAGATGCCCCAATTTTTCCTAAGCCAATAATCGTAATTTGTACGCTCATAATTTTCCTCGTATATAGACACTCGGTTTTTTGTCAAACCCAGTATCTTTTCTTTTAAAGATGCAAAAGATGAAAAGCCATCTCGTTTTCAAGATAAAAACCGAGTGTCTCATTGTTTATTATACCCTTCAAAAGAAAAACCTTGCGAAAAAAACGCAAGGTCTATTAAGTCAAGAGAGCCAAGGACGCCGGCCTTGGCTCTCTTTTGAAAGGAGGAGAAGAGAAATCACTTCTTACTGACTATATATTAACATAAGCATTGCAAAGCTACTTGACGCTTACCCTACGATTGCCCTACGGACACCCGATAGTTATCAAAAGTGTAAGGCGCAAAAGTATTTTCTATACTTGGCACGGTCATAAACTTTCACTTTGATATGGTTGGGATTGAGCGGGGCTAAAGCCGCCTGCTCAGCACATGAAAGTCCGCTGGACTGAATTCTAGCCCGAAGGGCTTCCATGAACTGAGCAGGGGATTAATCCCCGCACGGTGCCGATAATGAAAAATTATGTTCGTTTTCAGTATAGCTGCGCGGTTATGGTGGAAGATTAGCATTGAAAAAATAGTTATTGAAAATGGAAGGGGCTATCTTGGTGTCAATACCTTCGCTGTTTTTGGGCAACCTTTTTGCAGGGCAACAGAGAGCGTTTTTTTCTAGCAGGATTGTATTTCAAATAAAAAAGGGTACGCTTTTTGCAGAGATAGTTTTATATCCTATAGAAAAAATACCATCCAAGCTCCGGTGCGGACTAAAGCCCTGCCTCAGGGCATGAAAGTCGGATAAATCCGACTCGAATCTAGCCCAGCGGGCTTCCATGTATTGAGCAGGTGGCTTCAGCCCCGCTCATTTGGCGAAGGTATTGTTAGCGTGATTATATATACAGAGTCGGAAGTATCCAAACTTCGCTATTTCAAGTCCAAACTATCTCCCTTTTTATCCAAAGAAAAAAGCCAGTCTTTCGACTGGCTTTTTTAGTGGGCGCTGAGGGACTCGAACCCCCGACCCCCTCGGTGTAAACGAGGTGCTCTAACCAACTGAGCTAAGCGCCCGTGTGCGAAGCATATTATACACGACTTTGTGTTAAACTAAAGGCATTAATCAAAACAATTTCAAAAGGAGATGTTATGCGTTTTATTCGCTATCAAAAAGAAGAAGAAGCCCCCCGCTACGGTTGGATACACGGCAACAAAATCGGCGATATCGAAGGTAACCTTTTTGGCGAATTCCGCCGACTTGATGCCACCACCCCACTTGAAGAAGTCAAATTACTCGCCCCCTCGCAACCCAGCAAAATAATTTGTGTGGGGCGAAACTATGCCGCACACGCCAAAGAACATGATGCCGAAGTCCCTAATTTACCCCTGATATTCTTCAAGCCCCCTTCTTCCCTCAATAATCCCAATGATGCCATAATTCTGCCGCATCAATCGAAGCAAGTAGAGCACGAAGCCGAATTAGTCGTTGTGATAGGAAAACGCGGCCGCAATATCATTTCGGAAGACGCACAAGAGCATATACTCGGCTACACAATTGGGAATGACGTAACCGCGCGTGACCTTCAACGTGCTGACCGTTTATGGACGCGTGGGAAAGGCTTCGACTCTTTTGCTCCTTTTGGTCCCTGGATTGACACAGAATTCGACCCCTCGGACGCGGTAATCACCTGTCGCGTTAACGGGCAGATGCGCCAAATGGCATCCACGCGAGACATGGTCTTTAGCGTGGGGACTATCATCGCCTTCATCTCCTCCGTAATGACGCTCGAACCCGGCGATTTGATTTTCACCGGCACCCCCGCGGGAGTCGGCGTGTTGCTAAAAGGCGATGTGGTAGAGGTAGATATTGAGGGCTTAGGGGTTTTGAGTAATTCAGTTGAATAAACGCGTGGTGCGCGTTAGTTACACGCTGATGGATTCGCACACCCCACCGCTGGAGAAAGCGGTTAAAACATATCGCCCGCAAAAATGCTGAGGGAAAAGCACGCAAGTTCCAAACGCGTACGTGGCAAGTGTCCCATTTCTAAAACAGAAAATTTGCTTTACGCTTTCGGCAATGCAAGGTAGAATTTGGGCTTAGAAAATCCCATCATAAAAAAGGTAAATTTATATGGACGATCAACAAAATTCCGAAGAGAATACCATATCCCTAAAGAATCGGTTGAGTGCTCTATGGCAAGTGGTTTCAGTTCCGGTGGCGGCAGTGATTTTAGCCCTTCTCATCGGTGCGATTCTTCTTGCTGTTTCGGGCGCAAATCCGATTGAAGCGTATGCCGCACTGTTAGAAGGTTCTTTTGGCAGTATGGCGGCTTTTGGGCGCACCCTTGCAAAGGCTACTCCACTTATTTTTAGTGGCTTGGCGGTGGCTTTTGCTTTCAAAGCTGGCTTATTCAATATCGGCGCACAGGGACAATTGCTCTTCGGCGCGTTGGCATCTGCTGTAGCTGGTTTCGCAATTACGGGATTACCGCCCTTTTTGCACGCCACATTATCTTTGCTCATTGGGGCAACAGCGGGTGCTTTATTTGCCTATATTCCGGGTGCGCTAAAAGCCTATACAGGGGCACATGAAGTCATTACAACCATCATGTTGAATTATGTTGCCATTAATATCACAGATTATATCGCCGATGGACCGTTGAAAGATACATCTAATGGCAACGTCATCGCTCGCACCCCCGAAATTCTTAGTAGTGCCAAAATCCCTTATATTGGAGAGATTCCATCTGGTTTCTTTTTGGCGATATTGGCTGTGGTGGTTGTGTGGTGGATATTACAGCGTACCACTTTAGGCTATGAAATCCGCACGGTTGGGCTTAGCCCCCACGCCGCAAAATACGCGGGAATGCGCGTGCCTTTTACAATTATTTTAACGATGGTTATCAGTGGTTTTCTAGCGGGTATGGGGGGGGCAGTAGAAACGCTAGGCATCGTAGGACGTTATCAACCGGGTTTCAATGCTGGGCTTGGTTTTGATGGCATCACTATTGCCTTGCTTGGTAAAACCAATCCTTTTGGCATTATTCCTGCCGCAATTTTAATCGGTGCAATGAAAGCCGGTGCAAGCACAATGCAATTTGAGGCTGGCGTAGCTAAAGAAATCACCGATGTTATTCAAGCTCTCATGCTTTTCTTTGTGACAGCCGATATGATTGTTCGTAAATTAATCCGCTCCAAAGCTGACGGTGACACAGGTGTCACTCTCAGTGGTTGGGGACAAAAATAGGGAGTTCTCTTATGGAAAATACAAATACTCTCCCAACAGTTACGCCTCAGCAACTCTTTTTCAAGCGATGGGGAACTACTATTCTCGTTACTTTAGGCATTATCGCAATTACTATTTGGCAATATGTGCTTGATCCTCGGGCAACGGAAGCTGTTTTGGCTTCTACTGTTCGTTCCTCTACGCCATTGGTTTTGGGTGCGTTATGTGGTCTGCTGGGGGAACGATCTGGTGTTATCAATATCGGAATTGAGGGACAAATGCTCATGGGTGCCTTTATTGGCTTCCTTGCGAATGTTTGGACGGGCAACCTTTTATTCTCCGTTTTTGCGGCAGTGTTCTCTGGTGCTATTATGGGCTTGCTTTTGGCTTATATGTCAGTCACACTTAAGATGGATCAAATTATTGGCGGGACGGTCATCAATATCTTAGCACTTGGGTTAACGGGATATTTCTACCAAGTTGGCTTAACCACAGACGGAAAGATGCAATCTATTTCTTTGGGCTTTCTTGCAGATATTCCGATTATTGGTCCTGCACTTTTCAATAATCCCCCTATCACCTACGCCACCTTCGTTCTCGTTTTTCTCATTCACTATATTCTCTTCCACACCAAATGGGGGCTTCGCTCTCGCGCCGTTGGTGAACATCCGCGCGCGGCAGATACTTTGGGTGTAAATGTTTTCAAAATTCGCTATGTTAATGTAATTGCTGGTGGTGCAATTGCCGGTTTAGCAGGTGCATTCCTGACTTTGGAAGCGGTGGGTTCTTTTGAACGAGCAATGACAAACGGGCGTGGATTTGTAGCCCTCGCCGTGATGATTTTTGGTAAATTCACTCCCTTTGGGGCTTGGGGTGCAGCACTGCTCTTTGGTTTTGCAAACGCTATACAAACCCAACTCCAATTTGCTGATATTCAAGTTCCGCATCAATTTATTGGCATGCTCCCCTATATCTTAACCATTATCGTCTTGTCTGGCTTTGTTGGGCGCACTCATATCCCAGCGGCGGATGGCGTACCTTATGAAAAGGAATAAAGACATGACTGAAAAAATGCAAAAAGAAGAAAATTTAGCTTTAGAAGTTCGTCATGTTACCAAACGCTTTCCTGGTGTGATTGCTAACGATGATGTTAGTTTTTCACTGAAAAAAGGTGAAATTCACGCGCTACTTGGCGAAAATGGCGCAGGAAAATCAACCCTGATGAATGTCGTCTATGGTTTATACGCCCAAGACGAAGGTGAATTTCTGATTAATAATAAAGTCGTTGAGATTAATGGACCTAGCGATGCGATTAACTACGGAATCGGCATGGTGCACCAACACTTTATGCTCATTCCCGTTTTTACTGTAGCAGAAAATATGATCCTTGGCTCAGAAGTCACCAAAGGCACAAGCCTAGATTTACGCCGAGCAAAAAAAGAGATTCTTGAAATCTCAGAAACCTACAATCTCAAAGTAGACCCAGACGCACTAGTCGAAAACCTGCCTGTTGGCGTGCAACAACGCATAGAAATTTTGAAAGCACTCTACCGCAATGCCAATATCCTTGTTTTAGATGAGCCGACTGCGGTTTTGACCCCGCAAGAAGCAGATGACCTTTTTGATGTGATGCGCGGCCTCACCAAGAAGGGTGTTTCTATTATTTTTATTACCCACAAACTTAAAGAAATTCTCAACGTTGCCGATCGCGTTACCGTGATGAGACGCGGCAAAGTTGTTGGGCATACAAAACCATCTGAAACAGATGCTCAAGGTCTTGCCACCATGATGGTAGGTCGTGACGTTTTGCTTCAAGTTGAAAAAACGCCAGCAGACCCCAAAGAAGTTGTGCTTGAAATCAACCATCTTAAAATCAACGATGAGCGCGATATAGCAGTTGTAAAAGATGTCTCTTTTGATGTTCGTGCTGGTGAAATTTTGGGCATAGCAGGCATTCAAGGAAACGGACAAACTGAATTGATCGAAGCCCTTACAGGGCTACGCAATGCAGATTCTGGTGAAGTACACCTCTCTGGTGAAATTATCCCCTTTGAAAAACCACGCTATCTCGTTGAGCATGGCATGGGGCACGTGCCTGAAGATAGGCATAAACACGGCTTGGTTTTACCTTACGGTTTAGCTGATAATATGGTGCTGAACACTTATTACCAAGAGCCTTTCGCCAGTAAGATGATGATACGCGATGACCAAGCCGTTCTTAAGAACGCAACCGAGTTAATTAAACGCTTCGATGTTCGGGCACCAGGTCCGCAAGTTGCTGCATCCACTTTATCTGGCGGCAATCAACAAAAAGTGATTGTAGCGCGCGAGTTTAGCCATCCGCTTAAGGTTTTGATTGCCAATCAACCCACGCGCGGGCTTGATGTTGGCTCCATCGAATATATCCACAAAGAAATCATCAAAATGCGAGATGAAGGCGTAGGCGTAATTGTCGTCTCTGCCGAATTAGATGAAATTCTCTCCCTTTCTGACCGCATTGCCATTATGTTCCGAGGCGAAATCGTAACCATTATAGATGCAGAATCTGCCACACGTGAACAACTGGGTTTATGGATGGCAGGAGCAAGCCCCGAAATGGCATAAAAGATTGAAAAAAAACAAAAACAAAAAAAGACGCTCCGATTTTTCAGAGCGTCTTTTTTGTTTGAGGGTGAAAGGTAAAAATATGACACTTTCCCCCTACTCAAATGATGTACAATTGCTCATATTAAGGAGGCTTCCATGTCTAAAAACGCCAAGTTTTTCTTGCTACTTAGTTCACTCACCCTCTTCATTTTTGCTTGTACACTTCCCGCCAGCCAACAAAAGAAAAATGACCCCAACATCATATTCACTGCCGCCGCACAAACTGCTTCTGTTCAACTTACCGAAGCCGTATCAAATAACACAATAACAGAAACGCCCCCAACAATCTCCCCTGCGCTCACACCTACCGCCAAAACCCCAGCAGGAGAAAATTGCGACAAAGCCAAATTCATTGAAGATGTCACCGTCTCAGACGGCACCGTCTTTGCCCCCGGAGAAAGTTTCACAAAAACTTGGCGTGTCAAAAATACGGGCACCTGCACATGGACAACAGCCTACGCGCTAGTCATTGATAGTGGCTCAGAAATGAGCGGCTTCTCCCCCGCCCCGCTCACCAGCAGTGTTGCCCCCGGCGAAACAACAGACATCTCGATAAACCTAGTTGCCCCAAATACCCACGGTGATTATCAAGGCAATTGGCAAATTAGAAATGATTCTGGTAAAAAGTTTGCAAAAGTCTATGTGCAAATTGAAGTCGGCACGCCCACATTTGCCGTCACCAGCGTAAAACTCACCTCCACAGGCACCTGCGGCAACTTCACCATCACCGCCGATATTACCACCAACGGCGAAGGCGAAGTCACCTATAAATGGATACGAAGCGATGGCGCACCAGATAACGCTGATCATCCCAGCCTAAAGTTTAAATCCGCAGGCACAAAATTGGTAAGCACCAATTGGAATCTAAATAGCGCAGGCTCTCATTGGATGGATATTTATATAGATGCCCCTAACCATCAACAATTTGAACGTGCAAATTTAAATTGCCCCTAATTTTTTGGATAGGGATTCTAAAGTAAGCAATAAGTTTTTTCGTAGAAACGGAGTCCAAAGTCTCCAGACTTTGGCTTTTTACTAAAAATCCGAAATCGGGAGATTTCGGACTCCAAGCCATCACTTACTTAAATATCACTATCATTTTTTTGATGAAGGGAACGTGACGCACGCACTTCGACAGGCGCAACATCCCCGTTTTAGGCTGGGGACGCGTTAAATAAACTTGATTGCCGAAGAAAAACATCGTGCTATCCCCCTTCTAGCACACTATACATAAAAGCAAAAATCTGTATAATAGCCCTCGCTAGGCACTATATTCCCCTAGCAAAGGATAAAATATGAACAAGAAAATTTTGATACTCATTTTTGCATTAAGTCTCATAATGAGTGCATGTGGCTCTTCTACCCCCTCAGATGAAGATATAGCCATGATATCTACATCTGCGGCTCAAACTGTTGAAGCCCAATTTACTGAAATAGCAAACGAGAGCACGCCCATTGCTCTACCCACAGCAATAAAAACTCTGGAAGCACCTGAAGGAGCCACCGAAGTACCCGCAACCCCAACCATAGACACCAACCTTTCCAACCTCCCCGAAGGTGCTTTGTCCGCCAATTTATACAGTGAATCACATCCCGATGGCACCGTTTTAGAAACCGGTGAATACTTTACAAAAAGCTGGTCTTTACAAAATAACGGCACTTATACATGGAGTAAAGATTATAAATTAATCTACTGGGACGGAAATATCTTAGGCGGTGCGGCAGAATATAATTTCTTCGATGTTATTGAACCGGGTGAAATATTAACCATACCCATTCAACTCCTTGCCCCAGATGCGGCAGGCAATTATACGGGCTACTGGAAGATAAAATCACCTTCTGGTTATATCTTTGGTGTAGGTGAATACAACGCCCCCATTTCAGTTAGCGTAGATGTTAGAGAATCAGACGATATTGAGTATGGCATTACTTCTGTTGAATACTCAATGACACGTGACCCCGAATTCGGTTGCCCAGCAAATGTTAAACGAACAGTCTATGCCACCATCAGCGTTAGCGGACCGATGAAAATCAGGTACCAATTTTATCAACGTGAAAGCGATGGTCAAATTGTGAAGCAAAAAAAACAATGGCTGAACTTTGACGAGGCAGGCACTAAAACCGTCTCAAATCTTTGGCAACTCAATATGTGCGTAAACGCAAAACCACGTTATGTAAGTTTTGTTGTCTTAAACCCAGAGACAGATAACTTTAGGCATCAATATCCTGAGTTTTCATTTATCAACGATTGCCCTGATTTGTGCCCATAATAATCAATAATGACTCAGAACAAAAAAGAGACCGCCAAATGGCGGTCTCTTTTGCTTAACCAGAGTCATTTCTGGTTCAACGTGAATTGACGTGATTGCTACTAATTACCTTATGTTGAAAACATAAGGCTAATATGCAAAACCCGTTGAAACGGGTTATATTGCGCAAGTTTTAGTGCGATTTATCGTGCTTTTTGTTTCAGACGATGATTTCAATCATCGGTTCAGACATGAATTATCATGCTAATTCACGTTGAGCCTTTCTCTTCAAACCTAAAGCCCAATAAGGGCAATCAAGCCTAAAGTTACGCGTGCGGCGGTGCGAAGCATATCGCCCTATAGGGCTTGTTCGAGAATCCAATATATTCCCGCGGCAACGATGGCGGTGGCGGGAATTGTGACTATCCAAGCAACTGCAATTTCCTTAGCCACGCCCCAGCGTACCATCTTCACTCGATCTGCGGAGCCAACGCCCATAATGGCGGAGCTAACAACTTGCGTAGTGCTAACAGGACCACCAACCATTGATGCGCCAAGGATAACGAAGGCGGAGGTAAACTGAGTGCTAAACCCATGCACAGGGCGAACTTTGTAGAATTTTGAGCCAAGCGTCTTAATTAATCTTCGTCCGCCTAAACTGGTGCCTAGGGCTATTGCTCCCGCACTAATCGCGATTACCCATAAAGGCACTTCAAAAGAGGGGATAACTCCCCCGATGACTAATCCCAATGTGATGACTCCCATTGTTTTTTGGGCATCATTGGTGCCGTGACTTAAGGCTAATGCAACAGCCGTGACCATTTGAGAACGTTTGAAAAAGTTATTGATTTTAGGTGTTGCATCACGTGCAAAAAAGAAAATCAATTTGGTAAAGATATAACCCAGCACAAAGCCAATAATCGGCGAGAGGAAGAGTGCGGTTAAGATTTTCTTGATGCCATGTAGTTCGATCGCCGATACGCCTGCACCAACAATAACCGCGCCAATCATTCCGCCAAACAGAGCGTGGGAAGAGCTACTAGGAATACCCAAAAACCATGTGAGGAGATTCCAAATGATTGCGCTCAATAATGCGGCAAGAAGCACATTGATTGTGATTGCCTCGGCTGAGACAACCTCATTCCCAATTGTTTCGGCAACTGCAACCCCAAAGATAAAGGGACCTGAAAACTCGGCTATCGCTGTTACGCTCAATGCCACACGCGGACTAAAAGCGCGCGAGGAAATCATTGTCGCAACGATATTGCTAGAATCGTGGATGCCATTTAGAAAATCAAAGATAACCGATAAAACAATCATCACGATTAAGACAGGCGTCATCATCACGCGCTCCTTAGCTTGTCTTCACGACAATATCAGCAATCAAATTGGCAGCTTCATCTATTCGGTCAGCGGCGTTGCTAAGATGACGCAAAACTTCACGGCGTTTTAACATCTCAAAAACATGATGCACATCTTCAGGTCCGCTGAAAATATCGGCAATTGCTTCACGATAAGCCCGCTCTACACGCGATTCTAAAGCTTTGGCTCTCTGAGAGTGTTCTGCCGCCACCGCGGGATGTTCTTCCAAGCGTTGCATTGCCATATAGAGTTCATGAGTGGCATCTCTGAGCAAGGAGGTCATCCGTAACATAAAGGTTGTTGGCTCTACGCTCAAAACATCCATTTCGCTAACCGTGCTGTAAGCATAATCAACCACATCATCAATTGAACGCGAAAGGGCAAAAATATCTTCGCGATCAATTGGGGTAACAAAAGAACGGTTCAGTTCAGCAATCAAAATTCGCCGCACTTCATCCGCTTCTTTTTCTACACGGGTTAACTCCTCGGCTAAAGTATGGTCGTGCGTCTTCATATACTTTTGCAAAGTCTCAACGCCCCTATAGGTAAGGGCAGCCTGCTCAATGAGCAGAAGGATAAATTTGTCTGGTTTTTTCTTAAACAGATTAAACATTTTTCTTTTCCTCTAACTTAATTTCAATGAAATTTCGCTCGTTTCAACAATCTCAACGGTCAATTTTCCAGCAGAAAGTTCTTGCAAACCCACTTCAAAGTGCTCGAGTTTTTCCACAGAAAAACGAAGGGTGAGCGTCACATCTGCCATAAAATCTTCATCTAAAATTTCCCCTCCTCTTGCCTTTACCAAAAGACGGATTTGCTCTAAAAGCGGATATGGCACAGCCAAAAGCACGGTATGCGCCATCACCCTTTGGGCGCGGGGAACAACCGAAACGACCGCGTTAACAGCTTGAGTATACGCCTTCACCAAACCGCCTGTCCCAAGCTTGGTGCCCCCAAAATAACGCGTTATAACTACTGCTACATCACCCAAACCGCTTCCACGCAAAACCGCCAGAGCCGGTCTCCCCGCCGTTCCCGAAGGCTCACCATCGTCAGACGCGTGCGCTGTAACAGAATTCCCGCTCCCAATCAAAAAAGCGGGGACATTATGCGTAGCATCCCTAAACTCATTTTTTATACGGGAGATAAAAACACGGGCATCTTCTACGCTAAAAGCCGGCGACAGCGTAGCAATAAAGCGCGAGCCACCAATAAAAATTTCTTTTCTTATTTCTTTCGCAGGAACAGGATAAGCCATACGAGTAAGTATAACTTAAGCTCAATGTTTTGCAGAAACTGGATACTACAAAAAGCCACGTTAAAAACAGACCCGAAAGCGGAAGGAACTTATGATACTGAAAACTCAGTATAACTTTGTTTATTCTTTACCGCGAAGAAGCGAAGAGCGCAAAGAAAAACTTAAAAATATTAAAAATTTATTTCAAAGGCAAGAATGGGTCTTTGTAGTATTTGTTCTCTTTGTCTTTTTATCTTAAAAACTTCGCGCTCTTCGTGGCTTCGCGGTGAAAGC
>CAZAWS010000015.1:0-13698 GCA_964488755.1 uncultured Anaerolineaceae bacterium
GGACTTTGCGGAGAGTGACGCTAAAAAATCGCATATATGGTGCAAACTAAGTATTTCTACCGCGAAATCCGAAAGACCCATAGAGATTCCTTTAGATGAACAGCGAAGAAGCGAAGGATGCGAAGACAAGTTTTTCAAGCTTTTCTTTTTCTTTGTGCTACTTCGCGTTCTTTCGTGGTTTAAAAATTACGGCACAGGCTCAATAAACATATCTAGTGCGCGATTGCCCACAAAGGGGACAAAGCCATAGCCGCGCGATGTTTCGTAAATCCATGCCACGTTTTCGGGAATTAGCGCGTAGTCTACCGTGAAAACGGGAATATCCTTTTCGTGAGCGATATTCAAAAAGAAAAGATATTCTTCGCTACTGACGTGGAGGGTGCTTTCGGGGAATTCGTCAAATTGATTCTGACATTCAGGGGAAAGTGCATCGTAATAGGCTTTAGTATCCACATCGTCATCCGTGTGCGGGAGGGGGCAATCGCCTTTGGGGTCGTTATCTGCCCCGCCATCAAACCAGACTTGTTCTTGGGCAAGCCCGTCAATGGTTGCTGAATACTCAGTATATTCCACCAATTCTGCCGCGTTCTGGGCAATGACGACACAATCGTCACATTCATCTTTGATATTCTCAGAGATGAGACTAAGAAATTCGATCATCGCGTAAATGGGATTAACTCCCTCATCTATTGCCGCTGTGACTACATTTTCATCGGAGTAGGCTTCGACCCAATCGAGATAAACGCCATCGAAACCAGCCTCCCCGATTTGGTCTAAAAGACCGTCATCTTCGAGCCAAATTTCTTGCCATTCTTCCGCCCAAAAAGCGACCGGGTAATTCTCTGCCCAGCCATCGGGATCATCACCTACAATCCACGCGGGATTGCCGATTCCCCAACTTTCATCCCAATAAATGCGATATTCTTCTGCTTCGCCAATATCAATATAAGCAATCACTTTTTTGGGATGCGGCGCATTCTGCAATTGTGCGACAACTTCTGCCATTGGGTAATTGGTATTATCGGCTTCGGAGGAAATGAAATCAATCACGACCATGTCGTAATCAGAAGCGGCGATTTGGTCAACGGTTTCACTGCTTAAGTTGACATCAATCAGATAAAGCCAGTTCTCCATATCTGCGAGCCAATTTTCCTTAGAAAGCGTATGGATATTTGAAGGATAAATCGTATTTTTTGCCCAAAATTCTTTATAAACATCCTGTAAGTCATTTTGTATATTTTGGCGGTTATCGGGGTTCTCCCCAAAGTGGAAATTGAAGTCATGGTCGCCTTCTGCCATTGGCTCCCAAGTTGGATACCACATCCAGACCGCGTAGTTGATGCCACGCTGTTCGAATAAACCCCATTGATCGCGCATGAAATCGGCGGCACCCGGCTCCCAGCGAATCACGCCACATTCGTTTGCGGCAACAGGTTTATCAAATCTCATCTGAAAATCGCCGATTAAATAAAAATAATCCTCTAGCCATTTTTGATTGACGTCTTCAGGTTCATCATCCCAATCGGCATCAAAAAAATCGGGGTAACTATTCACAACTTCGCCTTCACCCTGATGCGTATACACAAAGGGTTCGTACTGATGAAATGTATAGACTACGCGCTCAGCGTCAATCACTCGTGTTTCTGGCAACCAATCTAATGAGCTATATCCCATCCCTCCAACAAGAATTGGCGTTTCTTCATCTACTTCTCGGATAGATTCAACGATGGCAGGAAACCAAGAGTTCCAATCGTAACCTGTGTCACCATATTGTTCATAAAATAGTTCTGGTTCCCAAATTTCAACGATTTCGTTGGCATTTGGCTCAACCATTAAATCGTAGCCAACCACTACAGGATTATCACGATAACGCTCGGCGGTGTGTCGCCACATCTCTGCCCATGCAGATTGTGCGGCTTTATCCTCCCAAACCGATTCGATTAGATACTTCTCGTCAAACCATTCTCCAACACCTTCTCTTAATATCGAAAATTCACTTCGTCCGGGTCCTGTACGAGCTGAGATAACGACAAAAAGGTCTGCTTTTTCTGCCATTTCGAGCAAAATGTCCAAGTTTTCCTGTACATCTTCATCTAATATATAAGGTGGATTAATGGTGAAAAGCCCTGGGGCAGAGATATTGACATAATTGGCTCCCAACGCGGCGAGCGCATCAAAATCTTCTTGGGTATAGGGAGGTCCAACAGGATTCGCCCCCATATAAAGATCCCCATCGAGTTCGGGATAAACGCGGCGTTGATAGATATTTGCGCCGCGAAGTTGCGTACCATTTGTCCATAACGCGAATTTGTCGAGGGTGGGCGTATCTATAACGGGAGATGTTTGGGGCGCAGGGGATGCTCTTTCAACGGCATCAAGTTCGGGCGCGCGCGTCGCGGTTTCCCTATCTCCAGAACAGCTAGTTAAGATAAAAGTCAACAGAAGGAGTAGTGTGATTTTTTTCATACACTTATCTTATAGAGTTTTATCTTTTAATACAAGTGCTTTAAACGAAAAACCCTTCCAATAAATAAAAGGAAGGGTTTTTATAAGGTTGAAAAAAGATTAGCGCACTTGCTTAAAGTGAACTAGCACCAAGTTTTTATCACATTCACCTGAGGTGCTAAAGAAAATTTGGTCAGAGAGCGGCATACCTGCTGCGTCAAAAACACGAATCCACAAGGTATCTTCAGAAGGAAGGGGCAAAGTGCCAAGTACAAACTCGAAACCAGACTGACCATAGGCTTGGCTAACACCACTTACGGTCATCATGTCAATAGTTTCGCCAACCAAAGAGCCTTGCACACGCACGACTACGCCTTGCATCGGACTTCCGTCAATGTCTTCTACCGTTCCGCCAACGCCAAGCCAGTCACAGTTTGTTTCGGGATGAATAATTTTACTGTCAATTAGTTGTACATTGGCTTCAAAGGGCATTTCGGGTGTTGCTGTCGCCGTTGGGGGTTCTGGGGTGAAGGTTTTTGTATAAAGCTCCAAAGGCGTATCTGTTGGAATCGCTGTAAAAGTCGGGCGCGGTGTCTCTGTAACTGTGGGTCGAAGGGTAGGCGTTTCAGTCCATGGGGCTGCCAACTGCAAAGGGGTAATCGTTGCTGTAGGGATAAGAACAGGCGGGGTGGGGGTGTTGGGGCGCAAAGGGTTTAGTGCGGAGTATGGGTTCATAAATAGCAAGAAAAAATACGCGCCTAAACAAATTGTAGCAATAAGAAGAAGGACAGAAAAAATATCTAGCGTATCAATGCGTTTTTTTTCTTTCTTGGGGGTTTCATCAAATTCTTCGTCAAAATCATAGTCTGCCATAAGATATTCTCCTACAAAGCCATACGCTAAAACGCATGGCTGATATGCAAAACCCGTTAATGCGGGTTCCCTTGTGTAATTTTTTGTGCGATTTATCGCACTTTATATTTCAGGCGATGATGTAAATCATCGGTTTAAGCGAGATTTATCACGCGATTTTATGTTATGTCTTATTTCTCTATTTTACTATCTTTTTCTGCTTTTTCTAGCCACTCGCTCAGTGCATTTTCCTGTAGAGCTAAAAGCGCATCGGGCGAAAGCGGGCGGTCTGCATCTTTTTCTAAGACTATAATAATATGAAAGCCAACTTCTGTCTCTATTATTTTGCTTGGCTCGCCCACATCTAAAGAAAAAGCGATTGTTTCTATGCTCTGGTCTAGCAAATAGCCCTGTGGAAACCAGAATAATTCACCATGGGTTACAGGGTCATAAGCCGATGCCAGTTCGCTAAAATCTGCCCCCGCAGATAAATTAGCCTGCACTTCTTGCGCCGTTTCCAAATTATAGAGCAAAATCTGCTGGGCGTGCACCTGCTCTGCGGATTCTGGGACATCTGCAAGGATTTTGTCACGCATCCACGCCGCTGAGATTGCTTTTTGGAGGGATGAAGAGAGCGATTCGCGCGTGTAATTATGGCTTGCTAACCACGTGGATAGGTTTTCTTGCCCCCCAACATCTACCGTTAAAGCCTCTATCCGAGCTTCTACTTCTTCATCTGTGAGCGTAAAGCCTTCTTCGTGTGCGGCTTGGGCTAAGAGCGTCTGAGCAATTAAATCATTCAGGACGCGTTCTTCTGCTTCTTTAATTGGAACCGTTTTCCCTAAAGCCTCTTGTGCTTGCTGAAAACGGATTAGCTCGGCGTTGAATTCATCGAGAGAAATTACATCGCCATTGACAGTTGCTGCGGCTGGGACAGGGGTTGCAGTTGCGGTTGGTGAAGGCAAAACTGTTGTTTGGGTAGCGGGAGCAAGTGTAGGGTCAGGCGTGCCCTCCGCCTGTCCACACGCGGCTAAGATGGGGAGTAAAAATAAAGCTAAAAAACGGAAGCAAGTTCGGGTATCCAAGAGAAAATAAAGTCCTTTTCCCCCTCTGTCCTTCGGACATCTCCCCCGAGGGGGGAGACAACAAGTCCCTTCCCCTTTCGGGGGAAGGGTAGGATGGGGGTGAGTGAGATTATACCGTAAAGCAAAAACCCCGTTCATAATGAACGGGGTTTTTGAACACGTAGGGGCTGGTCTTGCACCTGCCCCCTAAAAGGGTAAGCGCGAGACTTACCCCTACGAAAAAATTACATCATGCCGCCCATACCGCCCATGCCGCCTGGGGGCATGGCGGGACCTGCGCCTGCTTCCGATGGAACATCGGTGATGAGAGCTTCGGTGGTCAGGATCATCGCTGCGATGGAGGCTGCGTTTTCGAGTGCACCGCGGGTTACTTTAGCGGGGTCGATTACGCCAGCGGCGATCATATCTACATATTCATCGGTGAGGACGTTGTAGCCAACTTTGCTATCTTTTTCACGTTGAACATTGGCAACGATGACGGAGCCATCTTTGCCTGCATTTTCAGCAATTTTGCGCATGGGAACGCTGAGGGCTTTTTGAACGATATTGATGCCAGTTTGTTCGTCATCATTATCGCCTTTGAGAGCGTCAAGTCCAGCCATAGCATTGAGGAGGGCAACACCGCCGCCGGGGACGATACCTTCTTCAACGGCTGCACGAGTTGCAGAGAGGGCATCTTCAACGCGATGTTTCTTCTCTTTAAGCTCAGTTTCGGTTGCTGCGCCAACACGGATGATGGCAACGCCGCCGGAGAGTTTGGCAAGACGTTCTTGAAGTTTTTCGCTGTCATAATCGCTGGTGCTTTTTTCGATTTCAACACGAATTTGTTCAACACGACCTTTAATTTGGTCTGCATCGCCTTTGCCACTAACGATAACGGTATTTTCTTTGTCAGAAACAACTTTTTCTGCCTGACCGAGATCATCAATGGTAGCGGTTTCGAGATTGCCACCGGTTTCTTCGGCAATTACTGTGCCGCCGGTGAGAATGGCGATGTCGTGCATGGTGGCTTTGCGGCGATCACCAAATCCTGGGGCTTTGATAGCCAAAACATTGAGCATACCGCGCAATTTGTTGAGTACGAGGGTAGCAAGGGCTTCGCCGTCAATATCTTCAGCCAAAATGACGAGGTCACGTTTTCCGCTTTGAATTAGTTTTTCGAGCAAAGGTACCAAATCTTGCGCAGAAGAAATCTTCTTTTCGTGGATGAGGATATAGGGATTTTCAATCACGGCTTCCATGCTATCTGCATCAGTGATGAAGTAAGGGGAAAGGTAGCCACGATCGAATTGCATACCTTCAACATATTCGGTCTCAAACTGTAAACCTTTGGATTCTTCAACAGTGATAACGCCATCGTTACCAACTTTGTCCATCACTTCGGCAATCAAGTTACCAATTTTGCGGTCTTGAGCAGAGATGGAAGCAACATTGGCAATATCTTCTTTCGAAGTCACTCCAATTGCCAAAGCACTGATTTTCTCAGCAACAGCGTGGGATGCTTTTTCGATACCATGTTTCAAGAGCATTGCGTTAGAGCCAGCAGCGAGGGTTTTGATACCTTCGTTGACAATGGCGTGAGCCAAAACGGTGGATGTGGTTGTGCCATCACCAGCGATATCGTTGGTTTTGGTAGCAGCTTCTTTAAGAAGCTGTGCACCCATATTTTGATAAGGGTCTTCGAGTTCGATTTCTTTAGCAACGGTCACGCCATCGTGAGTGATGGTGGGGGAACCGTAGCTGCGATCGAGAGCAACATTACGCCCTTTAGGTCCGAGTGTCGTTGCGACTGCGTTAGCGAGAATGTCCATGCCTTCTTTCAGGCTACGACGTGCTTCTTCGCCGAATAAAAGTTGTTTTGCCATTGGTAGAGCCTCCGAGTAAATAGTTTGGATAAATTTATTAAGTTAGGGTCTTCGTGAAACGTGTTGCGTGAAGCGTGAATTATGTATCGTCTTTCACGTTTTACGTTTCACTATTCAATCACTGCAAGAATTTCATCTTCTCGCAAAATAAGGTAATTTTTACCTTCATGCTTCAACGATGAGCCGCCATAGCGAGCGAATAAAACCTCATCGCCAACTACCACGTCCATTGTCATCCTTTCGCCACTTGTAGCGCGTAAGCCGGGACCTACAGCAAGCACAAATCCCCGTTGGGGTTCATCCTTCGCCGTTTCGGGCAAAGCGATTCCGCCAGCAGAGAGTTCATTCTTGATTGCTTCCACGACAACGCGGTCGCCAAGTGGTTTTAGGGTTTTAGCCATTGAGCAAAAATATCCTTATACAAAATTTTAGCACCCTAAGCGTCAAGGTGCTAATTTCATTTCGTATGATACTTCTCAGGGTATATAGCGTCAAGAGACGTTAACAGACTCTTATATAGTTCTGATATTTTTTGTGGGATGGATTGGCTTGCTGCCGTTAAATTAGCGGATGCGCGAACGAAAGACATTCCCCCACTTATAAACATCGTGAAACACGCGTGGTTTGGGCTTGGGTGCCCTCAATCAACATTGTTTCAAAAAAAAGCAGGTCACGCCCCCGCGCGACCTGCTTTTTCAGTTGATTACGGCTTAATGAATAATGCTATTCACCCTCCCCGAAAACCACAACGTAATAGCCAAAGCTATCAAAGAAGGCGTAGCCAATCCCGATATCGGCGTATTCTGTACTAATGAGATTTTCGCTATGTTCAGGTTCCTCGGTATCCAATCTCCACCACTCTTTTACTTCTTCTGGGCTAAGGGGGGGATTACTCCCGTAAACATTTTCTGTAACAATGGCTGTGTACCCTACTTCCTCAACACGCTCTTGAGGCGTAGAACCATCGGAACCTACATGTCCAAAAAGTTGGTTACAAGCCATATCTTGCGCATGAGCTTGTGCGGCATCTGCTAATTCTTGATTCATAGCGTAGGGCGTTAATCCCTCATCTATTCTATAGGTATTTATGGCGGCAAAAAGCCCATCACGCCGTGTGCCATCAAGAGAATAACTGCAAGTCGTAGCACCATTAGTTGGCGTGATGCTAACTACAGGTGTTGAGACATCACTCGATGTAGCATCAACTTCAGGCGTTCCGCTATTTACGGCATTAAAAACTACAGATAAACGAGAATCACCTTCAATTTCCATTGGCAAGCCTTCTGGATTTTCAAGAACAAAATAACCTTGATAAATGCCAGGTGCACTGGGAGCAACTAAATCAACAGACACATCTGCATTTGCTCCGGGATTTGTGCGTGGCAAAGGAGATTTCTCTGGGGCACCGAAAGAACCTTCTGAATAATGGGCTACTGAATAGCCATCCCACCATATACAAGTGCCTGTGTTTTTAACGCGCCATGTTTTCGTGAAAGTTTCCCCCGTATTAACTTCGCTATTATCGGGAATTGTCACATCGCTAATAAATTTCCCCAAGTTGATGCAATCTACCGCGTTATCTGGCGGCGGGAGTGTTGCGCTCGGTGCGGGTGTAGCTGTGTTCTCTGACGGAAGTGTTGGCGCAGAGGTATTCGTCACCGCAGGAGGTTTCGTAGCGGGGGCAAGTGTAGCGGTAGAAGGTTCTTGTGGTGCTACGGTAACTGTAGCCGTTGGTGTTTCTGCCCCACAAGCTGAAATACTGATTGCTATTAGAAGGATGACGTGTATCCAAATGAGAGAAAGTATTTTTTTATTCATATTTATTTTCCTTTATAGTTAGAGTATATCAAAAAAAAGGCTATGCTTGAAACGTAACTTTTAATTTGAACACGCACAGTTCGTAATTGATCACTCCCCTCTGCTCTAGCCGCTGTCCCCAGAGCGGTTTATGAGAAGACCGCCGCCGAGGACGGCGGCGGGAGCGATATTTTAAGGGGGGAGTGTGACCAATTACGTCAGAATCTGCTCACCAGCAAGAAAAAGTTTGGGCTACAAACCACGTTATTTAAAGGGTATCAAGCCAAAAACGCGTACGACACCTCCAATTCCTTCCCACTTTTCCAAAACCAGCATTAAGTCACATTTTGTTTTTTCATCCAAAACAAGAAGAAATATAGGATAAAATTACTCTTAACAAAAGGAAAGTCGAATGGGCACACTAAACTATGCGATTTTATATTCTGAAGGAGAATTGGGCATTGCTGCCTTTATCTCAGCAGGTATCTTCCTCTTTGTCTTCATCGCTATTTCATTTCATTTACTCCATGAAACTGCCGCGGCATTACTTGGCGCAGTAGGTGTTTTTTTGGTAACTTATATCTGGGGAACATATAACCCCGCTCTGCGATTGCTTACCTTTGAGGATGCGATGGCGGTTGTAGACTGGAATGTAATAACACTAATTATGGGGATGATGATTTTTATGGGGCTGCTCGCTGATACCAAAGTCTTTAAATGGCTTGCATTTCAAATCTATAAAAAATCTAAGGGGAATGCCTGGCTAATTGCCGTGGCATTAATTAGCTTAACGGGATTCATCTCCGCCTTCCTAAATGACGTGACAGCAATTTTGCTGATTGCACCGCTATCAATTCAAATTGCGCTCGCAATTGGCATTCCCCCCTTTGCTATTGTGATTCCTGAGATATTGGCTTCAAATATCGGCGGAGCGGCAACTCTAATTGGCGACCCGCCCAGTACTATCGTTGGGTCGCATATCCACTTAAATTTTGGGGAATATATGGTCAATATGGCACCTGTAGCTATCATCTGTATGGTCGCGTTGATTGGAGTCACTTGGCTATTTTATGGCAAAGATTTTTCTAAATCAAAGGAGAAGGTTTCCCCTGCTCTAATGGAACAAATGGAAGCAGAATCACAAATCACTGATTATGCTACTCTCTCTAAAGCCTTGCTGATTGCCAGCCTGACAATGGTAGGTTTTTTTATGACCGAAAGAATGAGTCAGATGCCCGTGGGTATAGTTGCCATTAGTGGCGCGACATTTCTTATTGCTTGGGTACGCCCCGACATGACCAAGATGCTCCGCAAAGTAGATTGGTCAACACTGATATTTTTCATTGGGCTTTTCATCGTTGTGGGGGCGATGGAGTCTACGGGCGTAATTTATTGGTTAGCAACGCGTGTTGCCAGCCTCGCTGGAGACAGTGTCCAGCGGGCGTCAATGCTAACTTTGTGGATTGCAGGAATAGCTTCGGGAATTATAGCTAATATCCCCTTCACCGTTGCCGCCTTGCCTGTTGCCGATTATCTAACTTCAGTCATTCCGAGTGCTGCTGAAAGCAAAGTAATATATTGGTCATTAATTCTTGGTGCTGACCTAGGCGGAAACGCCACCTATCTTGGCTCTGCCCCTAATATAGTTGCCGTTGGTTTGCTGGCGCAAGCCGGTTATCGCCTAAGTTTTGGTCGCTTTATGCGTGATGGTGTTCCCGTGACCATAATGACACTAATTATCGCATCTATATGGCTGTTGATTCGTTATTGACGGAGGTGTTTCATGGGAATAATTTTATGTGCCACACGCGGTGGAAAAGAGAGCCAACATACTCAAGATGCCGCCATTTCCCTCGCAAAAAAACGCGGTGACGAACTTGTTTTCCTCTACATTATTGACCTCAGATTCCTAGATAAAACCGCCGCCCCGATTATGGTAGATGTAGAAAACGAACTGGGAGAATTAGGTAATTTTCTATTGCTGGTCGCCGAGGAGCGCGCCAGTGAAGAGGGCGTTAAAACAAAAACTCTTTGTCGCAAAGGAAATGTGCGCGAAGAAATCAAAAAAGCCACCCACGACATTGGCGCCACACTCGTCGTGTTGGGCAGACCGGGAGAAAAAAGTAGTTCCTTTCAACTATCCAACTTGCAAATCTTCGCAAAAGAAATTGAAGATGCAACCGGTGCAAAAGTTCGTATTATTTAATACTACTGGGGATGTGGAACGACTGCACGCGCGAGTTTCGACAGACTCAGCATCCGTGATTTTGGCTTGGGTGCAACGGGTCAACTTTGGTGTAAAGAGGAGCTTTTTACTACTCCCCCGGCACATGCTCCTTTTTCTCCTGCCCCAACTCCAACGAACGCTGATACGCCGCCCATATTGCGCGAGAAATTGCCGTACGTATCCCCGCTTTTTCGAGATAATAAAGTGCCTCTGCCGAAGTCCCGCCCGAAGATGTGACTTGGTTTCGTAACGCGGCAACATGCACATCATTTTTCTCGTAAAAATTGACCGAACCGCGCATCGTCTGTACTACCAATTTTTCAGAAATTCGGCGCGGGAACCCCATGTGAACACCCGCATCAATCATCGCTTCCATGAACATATACACATAAGCGGGACCAGAACCAGAAAGCGCAGTCGCCATATCGAGATAATACTCATCTTCAACGAAAACATCTTCCCCTAATGCAGACAGGATTTTCTGCGCCTGCTCTTTTTGGGATGAAGAAACCGCGTCGGACGCGACCCAAACCGTGATCCCCTCCCCGATTCTTGCTGGCGTATTCGGCATCGTGCGGACTATCTTCTCGTGCCTCAACCCCGTACCAATTTTCTCAATAGTCGCCCCAGCGATAATGGATAAAACTAGCGCATCCGCGGGAATGTTTCCCTGCAATTCATCCAATACAGCACTTAAGCGTTGCGGTTTAACCGAGAGAACGACTATCTCTGCATTTTTGACCGCATTTATATTGTCTGTAAAAGGTTGCACACCATATTTCTCGCGTAACTCTTCACCACGTTCTTCACGGGGGTCACTGGCAAAAAGATTTTCTGGTTTTGCCAAATCTTCGCGTAATAAACCCACAATCATCGCACCTGCCATTGCCCCTGAACCAATAAATGCTATTTTCATATTGTTTTTTCCTTGTTTTCTGGTAGCAACCTTGAAATAAGTGATAATTTGGAGTCCGAAATCTCCCGATTTCGGATTTCTAGCAACACACCAAAGTCTGGAGACTTTGGACTCCGATTCCGTGAAATAGAACGACTCTATAGCGTCTTAAATTTTCACGTTTCACGCTTTAAGAATTATGCCGTCTGATAATAGCCAATATCTACCGAATAGACTTGCCCACGTTTAATCACTTTTTTGACTAAATTTGTGCCGAATCTATAACCCAGTTGCCGATAATCGGAAACTGTGAGGAGGAGCATATCGGCTTCTTTGCCAATTTCGAGTGAACCGACTCTATCATCTCGGCGAATGGCGTAGGCTGAGTTGATGGTGGAGGCAACGATTGCTTGTGCAGGAGTCAACTTCATAGAGCGACAGGCTAAAGCCAAGACAAATTGCATCGATTCATTCCACGCAGTGCCGGGGTTACAATCTGTTGCCAATGCGAGAATTACGCCCGCATCGAGCATTTTTTGTGCAGGAGTGTAGTCACAATGAGCCAAGCCAAAGGGAGTGCAGGGCAAAGAGACCGCAACTGTTTCTGAATTTGCTAGATTTTCTATATCTTTGTCAGAAGTAACCACAAGGTGGTCGGCAGATACCGCACCTAATTCAACGGCTAAACTTGCGCCGCCAAGATTGTCAAATTCATCGGCATGGATTTTGAGCGGGAAGCCAAGTTCCTTTGCTTTCTCTAAAACTTGACGAGATTGCGCCAAGTTAAATGCGCCTGTTTCGCAGAAAACGTCTACAAAAGGTTTATTTTGTCGGCGCGGGGCGTGCGTTTCCCACCAATCGCTGACGATGGGAAGCATGGTTTTAGTGACATGATCGGTATATCCTTGCGGGTCATCTTTGAATTCGGGGGCAATGGCATGTGCGCCCAAAAATGTGATGGCGATGTCAAGAGGTCCCTCACGGTCTAGGGTGAGCAGGGCTTTAAGCATCCGCAACTCGGTGGCGGTTTGGAGACCATAGCCAGTTTTGACTTCAATGGTCGTTGTTCCAGTTGAGAAAGTGCGTCTTAAACGGGATCTAGTTTGGGTCAAGAGCGTTTCGAGGGAGGCTTTTCGAGTATCGCGCAAAGTTGACAAAATCCCACCGCCCGCTTTGAGGATATCCAAATAATGCGCACCTTCCAAGCGCATTTCAAATTCTTTGGCGCGGTCACCACCCCAAATTAGATGGGTGTGCGGGTCTACAAATCCCGGCATGAGGACGCTCCCCGAAGCATCGAGGGTAGGTTCTTCGGGATATTTTTTGCGGAGTGCTTGGGTTGTGCCAATATCGTGAATTTTTTCTTCACGAATGAGAACAGCACCATCTTCGATAATGCCGAGTTCGCCAAGGTCACGTCCCCGTTGGGGACCGCCTGCGATGGTAAGGAGTTGGGTTGCGGAGTGTATTAGCATAGGATAGGCGTTTAGGTAGTTTGATCGTTGGATAGTTAGGGGGTTGGGTGGTCGAGGAGGGCAATTCTTTTTTCAGCCAAAGTGCAGTATTCGGCAGAAATATCGAATCCAAGATAATGCCGTCCGTTTTTCGCCGCGGCGAGACAGGTTGTTCCGGAGCCAGCAAATGGATCAAGAATCACGTCATCACGATAAGAATAGAGTTTGATGACCCGTTCGGCGAGTTTGATGGGAAAAGGCGCAGGATGTCCGATTTTTTTTGCTGATTCGGGCTGGATGTTCCAAATAGAAAGGGTTGCATCCATAAATTCGTCTCGCTCTATATCCGATTCGCCTTTGTCGGGACGGGAGAAATCGCCTTTGGCAAAAACCAGTAAATACTCATGCAAATCTCGCAGGCGGGGAGCTTTTGCACTCATCCAACTGCCCCATGCACAGCTTCCACTTGCCCCTTTGGCTTTCTGCCAGATAATTTCTCCCATCGTTAAAAAGCCAACATTCATGTGAATATCATAGAAAAAGCTATGCAACGGGATATAGGGTTTACGTCCCAGATTAGCGATATTGACCACGTAACGTCCCCCTGGGCGGAGGACACGATAGACTTCTTTGGCAACATTTCTAATTAGATCAAGATATTCTTGCAGGCTTAAATCATCTTCATAATCTTTGCCAACGTTATATGGAGGGGAAGTAAAAGCTAAGCCGACTCCATTGTCAGGGATATTTCTCATCTCTTCTGATGATTTATTATAAATCTTATCAGCCCAGCTTTTATCTTCTGAAATCTCTATAGAAAGTTCTTTCTCTGATGCAGGTTTGGCAAAAACACCTTCATATAAACTGCGGCTATAAAAGGCAGAGGCATCATGAGATTCTCGTTTTCCTGCACCAAAAGAAGATGTCGCTGTTTTTTTCATATTTGCGCTGTTCGCTAAAGTTGAGTAGCTTCTTTTTATTGTAGCATATTTGTTCTGTGTTTTTTTTGCTCTAAGCTTGCAAGGGAGCACTAAAGAGTTGTTGGTTAATTTTACGCCGCCCCCTCTGCCCTTCGGGC
>CAZAWS010000016.1:0-13280 GCA_964488755.1 uncultured Anaerolineaceae bacterium
AAGAAGAAGAAAAAGAAGAGTAAAACAGTTTTAAGCCGTCCCCTTTCGCATGAGAGAGGGGACGGCTTAAAAACAAAAAAAGGGAGTACTAAAATGTGTTGTTTTTTTTCCTCACTATTGCTTTTTGGTCCTAGGTTAGCGATATTAGTTGGCTGGCTATTACCTTGGGGGCAACTTAAAATACTATCTGCTTTCGATAATCGGGTCATCCCATTAATTGGATTTATTTTCTTCCCGTGGACAACCATAATGTATGTGATTGTCTTCCCAGTGTCGCTCTTTGACTGGGTCTGGGTTGGCTTAGCTTTCGCCGCAGATTTAGCGGGATACGCTGGCGGCGCACGCAGCCGCAATCAGGTTCCCGGTTATCACGGGTCTTAATTTCTAATTTCAACAAAGAACGACATAAAGCGTGACAGCCCTTTTCCAATGATTAGTAAAGAAGAGAGTGGCTGTCACGTTTTTGCTAACTGGGCAACATCTACACCAGAACCCAAAGCATATATTTCTAATTCTCATGGGTAAGCCCTAAATATAGCATCAAGATATTTAGATTTTAGAACTTTTTGTGATATAGTGAGCAAATAGCTAAAATAGGATGGAAGAAATTCGGGACGCGCGCGTTTTTAGCTTGCGTGCCGAGACCCTAACACAACTTTAGTGCGAACGTAAGCAAGTTGTTTACGCCAGAAAAATGTGGAAGGTTGGCACACAAGTTTAGGTCACGCGCGCTGCCGTGCATCCCATCCTCGCAATGAAAAAAAGGAGAGAATTATGTACGAAGAAAATGAAGAAGTCTATGAAGAAGATGACGGAAATATGACCAAGGAAAAGGGCAAAAAATCTTTTCCACTTTGGATTATTTTACTCATCCTGATATTGTGTTTGGGAATGGCTGGGGGGGGATTCTGGCTTTTCAACTCACAAAAAGGAGAAAGCCCGACACCTGTAGCACAAGATGATTCTTGGGCAAAAATCCAAACAGCAGGCGTGCTAAGAGTAGCTACCTCTGCCGACTATCCGCCTTTTTCATATTATAACGACAATCATATCGTAGATGGTTTTGACGCGGCTCTAATTCGTGAAATTGGTAGCCGCTTGGGTGTTGAAGTAGAAATTTCAGATTACGCCTTTGAAAAATTAGGGGCAACTATAATTGCGGGGCAATCGGATACGGTTATTGCCGCGCTTTCTGTTACCGATGAGCGTGAAGCTGATTTTGATTTTTCAAATATCTATTATGTGAGTCAAGATGGCATTTTAGCCCATGCAGATTCAGGTATTGGTCAAATTACCGAACCTAGCCAAATGGCAGGCAAAAGAATTGGCGTGCAAGAGTTTTCTGTTTACCAAACTTGGGTGCAAGAAGAATTGGTTAATACCAATATTATTTCTCAAGACCAACTTTTTGCTTATTCCGAATCAAAACATGCCATTAACGACCTTGCACTCAAACGCCTTGACTTAGTTATTTTAGATTTACAGCCTGCCACTTTGGCATTATCTAATCCTGAGTTGATGTTGGCGGGGCAAGGTCTTAACCAGCAAAAATTAGCAATTGCTGTCCCTAATGGTGCTGATTCGCTTCGAGAAGTTATTAACCAAACATTATTAGATCTGCAAAATGAAGGTCGAGTTGACCAATTGGTAGAGCAGTATCTTGGACTGAAACCTGAAGATATTATCCCGCCACCCACGGCAGAGCCTACAGTTGCACCAACTGAAACACCCGCGGCAACAGAAACGCCAACTGTTTGCACAAATGAAATAGAACTGGTTAAAGATTTAAATTATGATGATAAGGATTTGACAGAATTCCCCATAGTTGCACCAGCAGAAGCCTTCCAAAAAGGCTGGCGCGTCAAAAACACAGGCACCTGTACTTGGGACGATACCTATTATCTCAACTTTGTGCGCGGCAATGTGCCCGCGGCGCAAATGGACGGGCAACCTACCGCAATCGAAGGCGTTGTAGAGCCTAATCAAGAATATGATGTCTATGTCGCTTTAGTTGCTCCAGAAGATGTAGCTCAATATGTTGGTTATTGGCAAATGCACAACACGGATGAAGAAGCATTTGGCGAAAGTATTACGGTGGCGGTTGAAGTTCTTGCCGACCCCGGCGACCCAACGGCTACGCCAGAAGGAACGCTTGTCGGTGCTACAGAAACCCCTGTAGGAGCCACAGAGACTCCCTCTGTGCCCGTTGAGACATCTGCCCCGACTGATGAGCCTTCTATAGGTGAACCCGGTGATGATTTACTTGACGCCACTTGGGTTCTCGGTGGCATCTTAGCCAAGAGTGATGATGAAAATCTGTCTCCGCCGCTTTCAGGAACACGCCTAGAGCTGATCTTTGCCGATGATGGGCGCTTCACGGGCAAGGCTGGGTGTAATACCCTTTCTGGCAAATATACAACAGATGGCACTGTGCTTGAACTTAGCAATATAATTGCACTTAAAACAACTTGCACTGAGCCGGCGGGCATTATGGAGCAAGAAGCCAATTTCTTATCGTTGCTTGAAGAGGTTGAAGAATATAAGATTGACCTAAATATGCTTACCTTTATTGATTTCGTAGACGAAAACGGTAAGGAAGTTGCCAAAGACATACTGTCTTTTAGCAAGTAGATTTTTACTTGCTAGAAAACTTTAGTAATTGGTCACACTCCCCCCTTAAAGTATCGCTCCCGCCGCTGAGGACAGCGGCTAGAGCAGAGGAATGTGATCAATTACAAACTTTATGTATCTTGTTGAAGAGTTGCATTTAGTGAATTTCAAGATTTATCTTGTCTTATGAAATAAGGAAAAGAGATGAAAACGAAGAAGAGAATATGGCGTGTTTTAATATTCACCCTATTGGTAACGGCATTGCTTCTAAGTGCCTGCTCATCGGGAGATGGTGTCGTTACAGAGGCACCTGCAGAAGCTGATCCTTCAGAAGAGACCGTAGATATTTTACCCACTGCTAAACCTGATGAGCAAAGCTTAACTGCGAGTCAAAATGTGAATGTACGCAGTGGACCAGGCACGCAATATCCAGTTTATAAACTAATGCTAGGTGGGGAAAGGGCTAAATTATTGGGCGTGAGCACAGATGGTGCTTATTATGCTGTAGATATGCCCATTGTCTCTCCCAGCACTGGCTGGGTAGATGTGAATTTTGCCACAGTGACCTCTACAGAGGGCTTGCCTGTACTTGAAACACCACCAACTCCACCTACAGCAGAGTTTGAACCCGTAGAAGCTGGGCAACCTGCGGTAATTGCCGCGGATGCGGTATACGTGCGCAGTGGTCCCAGTGACCATTTTCCCGCTTATGGTATTGGGCAACCCGGCACTAGAGCCTTGCTCATTGGTGTCAGTGAAGATGGATTGTGGTGGGTTATACGCCTTAATCCTGATGTTGTCGGAGACGGGCATGGATGGCTACAAAAAGAATTTGTCACCACGGAGAATGTGCCCGAAGACTTAGCCGTAATCACAACACCGCCTGAACTACAAACCAGTGAATTTCCCCCGCCAGATACCACAGGACCTTATGGTATAGCGACCAATTATCTTAATGTGCGTAGCGGTCCTGCAACCAACTATCCCGTTTTGGGTATTGCGGCACCGAGTGCCTCAGCCACAATTACAGGAAAAAGTGCAGATAGTCTCTGGTGGCAAGTAAGTATCGGTTCACAGTATGCCTCTGATGGATTGGGCTGGGTGCATGGCTCTTATGTTGCCGCTTATAATGTTGAAAATGTCCCTGTCGTAGAAGCACCTTCCCCACCCCCTGCTACAGAAATTCCCCCTGCCACTTCAGTTCCCCCCACAGGCACAGTCACCTGTGAGTTGGTTGCACAAGACCCCATAGACGGAACGACCTTTAAAGGTGGCGAAACCTTTGATATGACTTGGGATCTTAAAAATGTTGGCACAGCAACCTGGACGGTAGCAGACGCTCTTATTATAAAGACGGGCGCAGTGACCGACCAGCCCCTTAGTGATATTGTCGACTTGAACCTAACAGCCGATGTTGCGACTGGTGAAGTTTATAGCGTCATCGTACCGATGACATCCCCAAGTACGGTTGGCGAGTTCGGCGAATACTGGACAATCACCATGGGCGGCGAAACAATTTGTTATTTCTATAACATCATTCAAGTTGTAGAGTAACCTCACAATTTAAGTAGCAGATTTGGCAGGAAGATATAAAGTATTTCTGCTAAATCTGCTCTTTTTTATAAAAAAGGAGAAAAACCATGTCAGAATCAACAGAAAGCTCAAAGAACACTATCAATATAATACTTATCATTTTAATCGTCCTTCTACTTTTAGGCGGCGTATTTTATCTAGTTTCCTCTAATAATTCAGCCCCAGAAGAAACAGATCCCTCTGCAGAAACACTCGTCCCTGAGATTGTTCCATCTATTGCCATTGGTTCTGTAGACCCGGGCGTTAGTGTAACTGTTAGTGCTCAAGGTTTTCCTCCAGATACAGAGCTAACAGCCAAGATGGATAAAGCAAGTACAGATGCCTCTAGCGGCATCGAAGTTGGCACGACCACCACAGACGCATCGGGCGTTATGACGGCAACCTATACTATTCCTGCCGAATTAGCCGAAGAAAACCAAATCACTATTCGTTTAGAAGGCGGAGACGGATATTGGGCATTTAACACCTTCGATAATTAACTTCAGTGGATGAAATACACCGCGACGCGCGTGACCTAAACCTGCGTGCTGAGCAACGAGCATCTTTTAGGCGTGAACAACCTCACGCCGCGCGGATGTTTGGGTTCAGCACGCAAGTCAAAAACGCGTACGTCGCGGTGCGGTTTCTTCAAATCGTCAGAAAAAATACAAAAAACCTTAAAAAAACCGTGACAATCTGTTAAATTCGTCTAATCTGCGTTCGTAATTGGTCACCCCCTCCGCTCTAGCCGCTGTCCCCAGCGGCGGCGGGAGCGATGTTTTGAGGGGGGAGTGCGACCAATTACATACGAAAACGGAGAATTTAAGCTCGGGAATCGCTTTGTTAGGTGGGCGGGTGCCCACGCTTCTCGCCAAATCAAAAGTTGATTGGGGGCAAGTAAGCCTAAAACGCGTGCGGTGCGGTCTTTCATCCCTCCCCAAAAATCAAACTTCTAGCTTTAATCTGATTTTTTCTATATCTTTTTCTGAGCCGATGACGGTAACTTTATCTCCTGTGCGGAGGCGGGTGTATCCATGCGAGATGATATCGTTTGTGCCTCGATGTATGGCAACGATTAGGGTATCTGTTGGGAGGCGTAACTCACGCAGTGGGATGCCGTGTAAGTTGGGGTCTCGGACGTAAATTTCGCTTATTTTGGTTTTAGATTCTGCGCCCAAAAGAAGTGATGTGGTTTCGGGGTTGCGGGCAAATTGGTCCAAAAGTCGCACGGTGGCTGTGCCGGGATGGACGGTGCGGATATCTAATTTGCGGAAGTCTTCACGGTTGTTGATATTGTTTAGGCGGGCAATGATATTTTCTGTGCCATAGTTTTCGTAAAAGAGTTCGCAAATCTGATAGTTTTCTTCGTCTGAAAGCATAGTGATAACGGCATCGGCTTTAGCGGCTCCTATGTTTTCTAGGTTGGCTAGATTGATTTTAGGCAAAATTGTTAGTGGGTCTTCCTCACCATGTGGAGCCGCCATAGCGCAAGATTTGTCGGTGCAAGCCCATTTGACTTGCCAGCCTTTTGTTTTAAGTAGGCGAGCAACGGCAAGGGCTTGGTCGTCTGTGCCAAAGATGAAGGCATCGCGCGTGCCATCGTAAGTGGATTTTCCACGTGGATGTGCTTCACCTATATGGTTAATGACCCATTTGAAAAGGGGGGGGCCTATAATTTGGCTTAGTACGATAACGGCAATGAGAATTGTGGCAAAATCAATGCCAAATTGAGGAAACTCGACCGCAACTTCTTTTGCTAAGCCCAGCCCAACACCTGCTTGGGTAATATAAGACATCCACGAGACGGTGTTGTTTTTGAATGGTTCACCTGCAATGGTGCCGCCTGCAAAAGAGCCAAGAAAAATTGAAAAGAGGCGAACAAGGAAAAGTACCAAGGCTATTTGCCATGTTTGTGCAAGTACATCCAGGGCGAGTGATGCGCCTGTGAGCGTGAAGAAGAGAATATAGATGGGGGGGCTAATATCATGCAGCGTTCGGCTGAGTTGGTCTCTGTGTGGAGTCCAGTTGATGACAAAAAAGCTGGCTACCATACAAATAAGCAGAGGCTCAAGCAAGATTTCTACGCCCCAATGTTCATGGCTATAGTGGCGCAAAAAAGTTGCCGTGAGAAAAACAGAGTAGCCAAGTGCGAGCAAGGTAATGCCTTTATAGACATGAGAAACTTTTAAGTGCAACATTAGAGATATTGCTCTACCAAGTAAATAGCCCAATAAAATGGATAGGGTTAATTCTCCGAGAAGAAGGGTTACAAAGGAAATATCGACATTTAAATCAAAGAGTAGTGCTCCCGCAATTTCTGAATTGAAGGCGAAGAGGATGATGACAATGACATCCATTATGACGGTTACGCCTAAGACAGTTTGAGTAAAGGGTCCCTTGGCACGCAATTCGTTTACGATAGCTATTGCCGATGATGGAGAACGTGCCACCAAAATTGCGCCAACCAAAATAGAAACGGCAATGCGGCTTGTTGTAGACATCCCCTGTGTAAAAGGGATATATTGAGTTAGAAAGAAAAAGGTTAAACTGCCTAAAATAGAGGTAAATACAACCAAGCCCGTTGTAACCCAGGCAATGCTTTTAAAACGACCGCGTAATTCTTTGAGATAAAGCTCGCTCCCTGCCGCAAAGGCGATGAAGCCCAGCGAAATCTCATCGATAAAACGGAGTTTTCCTATTGCCTCGCTGGGAATTATATTGAGGACATAGGGACCGACCAAAACGCCAGCGAAAAGGAATCCGCTAATAAGCGGGAGGTTATAGCGCGTAAAAAATGCCCCGATTTCTTTTGATGCTAAGGCAATAATGCCAAAACTGGCAATAAATATGAGCAGGGGAAGAAAATTTTCCATGTGATTTTATTGTCCTGATGATATTCTGCTGAAATTTTCAGAAACGGTACTCGCCCGAACGACAACGCCGTTTCGAGCGAGTGTTCCCGCATAGGCTTCTGTGCCGTTATGCGTAATCCAGCCTTCCATATTAAAGGGTAGCGGGCTATCTGCCATAATCCACTCGCCATTATATTTGCGCGCAATGTGGATATGCGTCCCGGTTGTTCTGCCGCCTTCGCAAGAAGGGTAGCCGATAGATTCGCCCGCATTTAAGATTGAGCCGAGTTGAGCGCGTCCACGTGTGCCAACGTGCAAGTAGAGAATTGACCACCCCGTCCGTTCATCGCCGTCTAAATCTAAATCGAGGATGACCACGCCTTGGTCCACGCGCGTCACCATCCCCATCGCCATAGCAGTTGCGTAGTTTTCGGGCTTTGTGATGAAGCATCCACTATGCTGTGAGGGGGGAGCAAAATCAATTCCTGCAAAAGGCGCGCCTTTGCCCCATCCCGTATGCGGTCCGCCGGTATACGTCCACGTTTGCTCGCGCGGAAAAGGGAGTAAAAATTCAGGTTGTTTTAAAGAGCCGGGGATGAGAGGATCTGCCTCAACGGACGCGGCACCGAAGAGCTTGGTATATGTCTCAAACAGCCCCTCTGCCCCAATCGTCTTTTCATACGTGACCCCAGCTTGGGCGCGCGAAAAATAATACTGGATCGCGACAGTCGCCGCGTTTTGCCATGGATCGGGTCTTTCGAGATAACCATCGGTGCGTTCAAACTCAAGCAGAGTGCCACGCCGCCATCCGTAATAGCCATTATTAAGGATATTTGCCGCCCAAATCAATTGAAGATACATCCCAGAGTGAAGTACAGGGTCTTCGTAGCCAAGTGTAAAGGCGGTATCAGGCTCTTCTGGTTCGGTGAGTGCCCCAGCTTGATATTCGAGCAATGCCAGTAAAAGGCGCGGGCTAACGCTGAAATTATAAGCAACATAGTTAACAACTTCTGCGCCACTTCTCTTTCTTCCACCTACATAATCGCTATAATTTCTCAGCCAGCCCGGGTAGGCATCTACAAAACTTTGGCTATCAAAATCAATGGCAGAAGGACCATTTACAAAAGCAGAGTCAGGCAAAATCTGAAAACGGCTTCCCCACAGGGGTAAATAATAAATGGGAATTTCCATCGGCATCCCCGGTGGCAAGGTGCTTACATCCTGCGGGATAATGGGGTTTGCCTCCAAAATCTCTGCTTCGCTGGTATTAAATCGTCTTGCCAAAGCGGGGATAGTGTCGCCAGCTTGGGCGGTATAGGCAACCAGTTCTCCAGGGGCATAAACAGGGCGAGACGTATAAGGGGTAGATGTGGGGATAGGCGGCGTATTAGTGGCACTAAATTGATATGGGGGATTTGAGGATGTACAACTTGTTAAAAGTAAAAAAAGAATCAAGTGCAGAATGATGAAGGATAAAAAATTGCGTTTCACGTTTTACTCTTCAATCGGGTCACGATAGATAATAGAAACGAAATCTCCTACCACACTGGCTGTTATCGTTTCATCGCCACGCGTTAAAGTGCCCAAATAAGGCTCTGTGCCATTATGGGCAATCCAGCCATCCAAATCAAAAGAGAGTGCGCCTTCTGCCAAAATCCATTCCCCATTATATTTGCGCGCAAAATGAAGATGTGTGCCAGTTGCCACACCACCTTCGCAAGATGGTTTTCCGATACGGTCGTTTGTTTCAAGCCAAGTACCAACCGGCACGCGGTCTTCTGTTGCCACGTGGAGATAAAGTAAATTCCAACCTGTTTCCTCCTGCCCGTCGCCATCGAGATCAAGAATAACAACACCACGCTCAGAGCGCACGACCAATCCTGGCGCAGAAGCCACCACCCAACGATTTGTCTCCGCACATCCGCTAGTTTCATTAGGCGCAAAATCGAGCGCGGCAATCGCGCCCTCATGTTCCCATGCCGAGTGTGGACCGCCCGTATACGCCCATTGCAATTCAGGTTCAAAAGGAAGCACCAAATCGGGTTGCACTAAACCGGGGGGGAAAAGTGGCTCTACATGTTGAGCGCGCGCCCAGGGGTCGTTAAACATCTCTGCGTAAAGGGCAGGAAAACCAACTCTAGGGTCTACCGTTTGCGCCCAGCGTTCATAATCTAATTTTTGGGCAAAATAATACATAATAGCGACAGACCCCGCGTTCAATTCTGGGGCAAGGCGTATCGTTTCGCCATTAGGAAAGGTCAATTCAGTCAGCGAGCCATCTCGCCAGCCATAATACCCCAGAGCTAAATCCTGCACCGCGCGCATCATTTGCCTAAACAACCCGCGTGCTCGAAAATCTACATAACCAAGCGGATAATCACTCTCAGAAAGATTGCCGGGGTCGCCTAAAATCCAGCCCGATTCATATTCAACCAAAGCCACCAACAAGCGCGGGTTTAGCGAATTCTCTTGCGCTAAACGTTCAATCCCCTCTGCGCCGCTCGTCCAGCCCGTAGACCCCAGATATTCTTCATATTTGTTGAGAAAAGCATCTTTTTCGTTTACATAAAAAACCGTATCAAAGTCTACTGCGGTCGAAGAAAAAACAACCTCGCTATCGGGGAAAATCTTCTCATTAGATGTTGTTTTTTCAAGCGTATCGGGGATAACCAATAAAGTGTTGGGATCAAGTAAAGTCCGCGCCGAGGGGAGTTCTTTAGTCGCGCTAATTTCATCTACATCAACCCCAAAATGGGATGCGACAGATTCCAGATAATCGCCCGATTGGGAATAATAAAGCATCGTATTTAAATTGGGATCAAGAGTCGGCGGGACATTCGTGTTTTGGGCTGGGGATGTGGCGGTAAACGCTCGCTCTGCGAGTGGCGTGGCGAAAGGCGTGGATGTGTGCATAGCCTCAACAGTTTTATCGGGTGCAAAGGTGCTAGCGACCCGCGTTGTCACAGTTGTAAAGATTGGCACAGCCTGAACAGGCATAGAGCCTGCGGGCGCGCCATGTGGGGTGGGGGTTTTATATTCTCCCCATAAAGAAGCCGGCTTTGTTCCGCAGGAACTAAGAAAGAGCGAAATTAGGGAGAAAAACAGAAAAAGTTTTTTTAACATAAGGCTTGGATTCTATCACTCTTCGTTCAATAAATAATCCCCAAAAACGCCTACGATATCTTCAAGGGTATTTTCTAAATCACTATTATTTACGCTATGGGCTTCATCTTGATTCCCGACAATCATGATTAGATATACTTTTTCATCTATCTCAACAATTGCCGCATCGCCAACGACTAAAAAATCCTTAGCAAGCGTGCCGCGTTTATTATAAATTTTTGCTTGAGGGAAATCTTTTTTTAATAAGCCAAGACGACCATCGTCATTTTCTGTATATTCTCCCATTAAATTGAGAATATATTGGCTTTTTTCTTCAGAAACGAATTCGTTATGATAAAGTCCTTCTAGAATCAAAGATAAATCATACATCGTTGTCGTTCGGTAGGGAATGTCTGTTTCTTCAATGCCCCAATTCTCTAAGGTTACGGGCATATTTAAACCGTTTTTTAGCGTAATCTGATATATAGCACCTGTAGCAGGCTCTTCTGATTTGACTAGCATGGCTGAAATTATCTGCTCATAAGAACGATCTTCATAAGCGTGGCTTGTTAAATAGTTTTCTAAATTACCTGCCTCTTCCTGAATAGACTGCATAAAAAGGAGTGCAAGAGGCACTTTTATAGTTGAAGCAATATGCGTCACTTTATGGAGATTGCGTGCGTAGAGTATTTCGCCGTCTAATTCTTTAATAAAGATATGCCATTCCCCACCTGTATTATCTAAGACTTCATTGATAGAATCCGTGAGGGCAGGGTCGCCTGAATCCCAAATAGTTTTAGGACGCCAAAGATCAAAACCGCCTGAGCCAGTTAACCCTAAATCGTCATAGTCGCGGTTATTCCAACGATAAATTAGTCCCTTTTCTGGGTCGTTGGGGTCGTAGAGCATAAATTCATCAATGATATAGCCCTCATCGGTATTTAGATTGGTTACGGTATAAGGTCTGCCCTCTTCATCTACGCGTGTTACCGTAAGCATGTGTTCAAAATTTCCGTTAGGACCTGCATATAAATAAAGAAAATCTCCTGTTTTTAGGGGATTTTCTGAGAAATCATAATCAAGAATGGGCGTGCGTATTTCAGTTAAATCAAAACGATTTTTTGGGAAAGTGTTTTTTAAGGTTTTCTGGTGTGTGCGTGGATTAAGTAGCCAGAAATCATAAAGATTCGTATAAGGACTAATTACGCCTCCCTCACGTAAAATTGCTGCCGCTAAGGGACCGCACATATTAGAGGCGTGTGCGCCATTAATTAAGTATCCCAAATCTTGTGCTACGATGGTAGCGTCCGCATCTGATTTTGCTAGATATTGTAAAGAAATTCCCTCTAGCGCAGAAAAGGGGGCGGGAGGAGGTGTTGCTGTGACAGTAGCTGTTGCTGTAGGTGGAGTGGGTGTTTGTGTTGCGGTTGGGATTTTCGTTTCAGTTGCAGACGCAACCATAGTCGTACTTGCAGTGGGTGGAGGTGGTTCAATTGCTGTGCAAGCCGAAAGAAAGAGGGTGATTGCCAAGAAAAGAAATTTATAGATTTTCAAAAACGCTTCCTCAAGTGAATAGACTCTGTCGGGAACAAGATTCTCAACCGTTAATCCTCGCTAAAAAACAAAAAATCAGTGAGGATTAGTGGAGATTGGCGGTCAAAAACCCTCAGAATTCCAAGTCGGTTTTTAATTCAGATAAAGTCTAATGATAATTATCGTGTAATCTCATTAAGTGGATTTTGTGCATCCCAGGCTTCTACGCTTTCATCGCCTTTTCGGAGGTAGCCGTTGTAGGCAATGCCCGTACCACTAGATACCCAGCTATCTAAAATGAAGGGGGTATTTCCATCGGCTGAAATCCATTCCCCATTATATTTACGAGCAAAATGTAGATGTGCGGCATTTGATAGACCGCCCTCACAGGATGGATGCCCAATTTTATCGCCGGCGTTTACTTTGCTTCCGCTTGCTATGCGTCCGTCCGTTCCCATGTGCATATAGAGGAGTGCCCAGCCTGTTTGTTCGTAGCCATCGCCATCTAAATCGAGAATGACTGCCCCATTCCCTGAGCGGGTGATTATTCCCGGTGCTACGGCAATTGCCCAAGCCTCTGATGGGGTACATCCTTGCGGTTTACCAGAGGCAAAATCGAGTGCCGCCCAAGCAGAACCATCGTCCCAGCCGCCATGCGGACCGCCAGTATAAGACCAGGTTACGCCACGTTCAAAGGGGAGGGTGAGTTGGGGCTGTTTTATGCCCGCTGGCACAAGTGGTTCTATAGCATAATCAAAAGGATAGCCAAAAAGGGATTCGTAGGTCGCGTAGAAGCCTTTTTCTGAGACATCGTATTCCCAAGTTTCTTGGGTGTAGAGTATGGCGAAGTAGTTTTGTAAAGCGGCTGTCCCCGCGTTGATGTTGGGGTTAACGGCAACCACGTCTCCGTCCACGAGCGTCCACTCCCGTACTGCGTCCGCGCGCCAAAGATAATAGCCGCGATTAAGCTCATTTGCCGTCCACACAAGCTGACGATATAGTCCCGCGTACCATTCTGTATAATAGCGCATGGGGAAGTCGGTTTCGGCGGGATGCGCCTCCGTCACCCATCCGCTTTGGTATTCGAGCAGTGCCAGTAAAAGGCGGGGGTTCACGGAATAATCTTGGGCAACACGGGTGATGATTTCTGTGCCGCTGAGTATTTCACCATCTACTTCTTGCGTATAGTCTTTTATATAGCCCTTTTTGCCTTTGAGGTAAATGTCCATATCTAAAAGCAAGCTGGCAGGACCGTAAACCAGCTCAGAATCGGGGATGATTTTGAAGCCTGAGCCTTGTTCCGATGCTGGTGCGAATTGTGCTTTATTTGGCGTGGGGGTGGAGATGCTCTCTCCTGCTGCGCGCGTGGGCGGAAGTAAGGTAGAGAGTGGCACGGCTGATTGTGAGTCTGGCACATCGAAGGGGTCGTAATCCTCCCAGTCGGGGGTGGTTTCGGCTGGGGTGGTACAGGCGGTAAGGATGAGTATAAGCAAGAAAAGGATTGTTTTTTTCATGGGTGAATCTTATCACGATTTGGGCGGTTCGAATTGTTATTTTCTGTTAGGTGAGTATGCCAACGAATCGTGGGGATGCTACACCCTGCCCTCACCC